>NZ_JBGSQZ010000085.1:0-12453 GCF_041737865.1 Chamaesiphon sp. | reverse complement strand
CATTCCGCACTTCGGAAAAGTAGCATCAAAAAAGCCTAAATTTGCGTCACGGCAATCAGTGAGTTACGATCGGTAGCATCGTCAAACTGTCGAGTCTTCGTGACTAGTATGTGTCGTAAAAGTTGAAGTGCGGAATGTGGGTTAAAGATATTTCTCCAGTGGCATGGTAGCATATCAATCTGTTTGGGACATTTGAGTTTAGTCCATCCACATCAAAGGTCGATATTGATGCCTTGGTTATTCGCTCTGCTAACCCGACTTACAAAGCATCAAGCAATCCAAGCTGAAGCCAAACTAACCTTGGCTGAAAAGCGTGGCTAGCATGGGTTTAAAACGTACTTATATATTTTTGGCGCGTTGGGCTATTTTAGCCGTCATCGAGCGATGCTAAGATACGGTTATTCAAGTCTCCAATAGATTGTGGGCATTGCCGTAGAAAATATCTCCAAACGCTTCGGGCACTTCCAAGCGATCGATTGCATAAATCTCGAAATCGGGCAAGGCGCGCTGATTGCCCTCCTCGGTCCTTCCGGTTCGGGTAAATCTACGCTACTCAGGCTGATCGCTGGATTGGAAACGCCTGACGAGGGACGGTTGTGGCTGGCAGGCAAGGATGCGACTCGTCAGAGCGTGCGAGCACGCAATATCGGCTTTGTCTTCCAGAATTATGCCCTATTCAAACATCTGACGATCGCTCAAAATATCGGCTTTGGTTTGGAGATTCGATCGATCTCAGCCTCAAAAGTTAGACAAAAAGTCGCCGAACTGCTCGATCTAATTCAACTCAGCGGCTTGGGAGATCGGTATCCCGCCCAACTCTCCGGCGGACAACGCCAACGTGTCGCCCTCGCCAGAGCCTTGGCTATCGAACCCAAAATTCTCCTCCTCGACGAGCCATTCGGCGCATTGGATGCCAAAGTCCGCAAAGATCTCCGCGCCTGGTTGCGTCAGTTGCACGAACGCTCTCGCGTCACGACAGTATTTGTCACCCACGATCGATCGGATGCGATGGCAGTTGCCGATAAAATTGTGGTGATGAACAAAGGACGGATCGAACAAGTAGGCACTCCCGCTGAGATTTACAATCGTCCGGTTAATGCTTTTGTCATGGGTTTTGTCGGGCCAGTAAATACCCTTCCCAGTAGCTCAAATATCTTCCAAACTAATACTTTTGGAGCTACAAATTCCCAAATATTTCTCCGTCCTCATGATATTGCGATCGAAATCGGCGCGAGTACTAGTACCGTAGCTGTAAAAGTCAATCGATTAACTCATCTCGGCTCGGAAATTCAAGCAGAATTAGCTTTAGATGATGGACAGGTAATTACGGCGCATCTAACCAGAGAACGCTTCGACGAGTTGCAACTTGCGCCCCATCAACAGGTATTTGTCAAACCAAAAGCAGCTAAACTTCCGCTAGATTATTCTATTTAACCTTTGTAGTCAAAATAGTTGAAAAGAGGCAACATCGTTGGTGCTCAGTTTAGATTATGATTGATAGCATCACAAAATTAACATCCTTTATATGTCAACGAACATCTCACTGTGGATTAGATTAATTGGGATTGGCGCAATCGTCAACCTGAGTCAACCGATCGCGATTGCGAAAAGTTTGGGTGAGGTTGCTAACACAGCTAGAATAAATACTGTGTCGATCGCTACAACTAGGGGAGGTTCTGGTAATTACTTCTCATCGGCTTCACGCAAGTACAACAGTGGAGACTATCGCGGCGCATTAGCTGATTACAATCGCGCCATTAAATCCAATCCCAATAGTGCTAATGCTTACTACAATCGCGGCTTGATAAAAGCGACTAAATTGCAAGACGAGCGCGGTGCATTAGCTGATTACAATCGCGCTATTCAACTCAAGCCCAATTATGACGCTGCCTACAATAATCGTGGCAATCTAAAAGTAGATAAACTGCAAGATTATCAAGGCGGACTAGCAGACTACAATCGCGCTATTCAACTCAAGCCCAGAAATGCTGATGCCTTCTACAATCGCGGTGTTTTAAAGTATACTTTCCTCAAAGATCTTAATGGCGGCATTACTGACATGCAGCAAGCAGCCAAACTATCCCAAAAACAAGGTAATACCGACGGCTATCAAGCGGCAAGCGACTTGCTCAACGAATGGCGATCGAATTAATTGATAATTATCAATTATCAATTAATTTGACATGCTGACTTCCTAAACAAATTTGTGAACGAATTCGTAGGTAAAATCAACCCGTCCTTTACGTAATATAGCAGGATCCATTCGATCGGTGGTTTTACAAAGCTTACCTTGTAGGACTATTTACTCTAACTAATTCAGATGCGATCGAATCCCTCGTAGCTAATACCCGATCGATCTCTGCTGTAAACCCATCCCAATCTAAATTTTTAGTGCAAGCTACGATTCCGGCATGATTAAATCTATTGTTGTGCAACCAAATAAAGTCTCTGCGATTTTGAGTAATTACTGCTCGATTTTGACTATTAGCAAATGCCAACACATCTTCATCAGAAATACCCTGATTTGCCTTACCTGCATCTTTTACAGTCAGCACATCGTAGCCCTTTATTCGCAATCTTTCCACTACTGGTAATGGAAATTGTTCGTCAGCATATAGGCTAATCATCTAAGCTGCCTTGTTAGCTGCGATCGCACCACTAATTTCATCAGGAAATGCCTCAGCATAGCTCCAAGCATGGTAAAGATCTGTTGTAGTAAGTTGTGGATATGCTTCGAGAATTTTGAGATCGCTTGCTCCCATCTGGCGATACTCAACCACATCCCACACAGGGATTCTCGTACCAGCAATACAAGCATCGCCACCGACAACACCAGGAGTTTTACTAATACCCGTCCATGAATTAGCAAGGTTTTGGATAAGTACCTGAAGAATCTCGGTTTTTTCAGGTACCGATAATGCTAGCAGCCGATTTTGAAGTTCTCGTACATTCATTTGATGTTATTTAATTTCGATCGCCTAGACAAATTTGTGAACGAATTCGTAGGTAAAATCAACCCGTCCTTTGCGTAACAAAGCAGGATCCATTCGATCGGTAGTATTACAAGTCATTAATACTACCAATTTTTGCTGAATATGAATCCCAGATTCATCAATGACACTCTGATAAAGAGTCCCGTCTAGTAACCCCAAAATATGTTCGGTTGTGTTATTGTCTTGAGCAGATTCGAGTGCGCGATTTTTAGCTAAATTATCGGCTTCATTAATAATGATACAAATCCGCTCTAAATAACTAGGTGGAACGAAGTTTTCGACAGCATCACGATCGAGGATAAAAATTACGTAACCCAAGGGCATCAACACTTCTTTGGCGAGTGCTTGTGTCCAGGCTGTTTTACCCGTACCAGGTTCACCATTGACTAATACAGCAACTCGATCGTTTTCTAATATTTCTTGTTGAACGCGATCGCTAAAGCTTTGAATTTCGGCTGAGAACGATCGAATGGGATACTCACTATTGATTTTACCCACCCGACTTTTATAACCGCTGAGAATCACTGCGATGTCAAAAGTGGCTTTATTGATTAATGGTGCTAAATCTTTAGCAGAAATTGTATATTGCCGTTTACCTTTTTCATAAGTCTCAACTTGTACCCAGATATCATATTCCTTCCAGTACGCAGAAACATAGCCCAATACTTCCAGCCGATCCCAACTAGTAAATCGCTCGGTAGGATAATAAAAATATCGCTCCCAATAGTACTGTGTAATTAGATCGGGTTTGCCCAAGATCTCTAGAATATTTTTGACAGTGATTTCTTCCAATCGATTTAACACATACTCGATCGGAATACTATCACGACTGACTAATTGAACGATCGGAGTTTGGGCAATTAGGACATCTTTGTGACGGCGATCGGGTGAAGCCGGATCGGGGGTAATATAGTTCCACAGTTCGTTAAATTCGTACTGAACGCTATCCGAAAATACATTGAGAATATTTGCCCACCACGCATATTGTTTGCGACTGAGCGCATCGGCGACATCGCTCAAGAAGTCCGCACTACGTTTGGCGAGACTCCAGCTATCATTGATAACAATATTGGCAAAAAATCCGATGTCTAAATCTCGATTTAGCGGTCGCCATCCCGATGCTAATAGTCCTTTGTTTTGAGCATTATTATTCTGGTTTAAATTATCGTAGCCCATATTAATTATCTGTCCTAAAGTTTACGTTCCGAGCTTCAGGTTGGTACGCGATCTAATTGTGTTAAATATTGCGGGGGAACTTCATCAACCAGCCACACATCATTTTCGGTGCGATAAAAGTGATAACCATCAGCAATCATCGCGATTGTATCTATCACCAAGACGACACTTTTACCCCGCCTACCACCTACCTTGAATGCCATGTTCAGATCCGTGGTGAGATGGGCGTGGTGACGAGACATTTTTTGCAGTCCTATGACTAAGATTGCCGCTATCGCCTGGACATGAGTGCCGTGATAGAGAGTTTCTGGGGGAGTTTGAACTGGAAGCTGTAAATCGATCTCGATCGAATGTCCCTGGTTAGCGCGAATCAAATCGCCGCGATCGTTAAATGCAAAACGTTGTTTATCATTAGTGGCAACTACCTGTTGTAGGTCGGCTAGACTAAGCTCAAATCCATTTGCTGATGCTGCTGCTAGCAGCTTATCTACTTCAATCCAGCCACCTGGCAAGAGTTCCAGCCCCAATCGTTCTGGCTGATGGCGCAAGTGCTTGGATAAGTATTTACTGATTCTAACGTAGCGTTGGGGAATTTGCTGAGTGCCAGTCATAAAAGTTGTAATATTGCCCGAATTATCGATCTCTAGCATACCCAGAATCAACTCTAGCTCGTTGCAGTTGAGGTAGGGTGTGTTAGGAAGCTCAACGTCTTGCCAACCGTTTCATTTCCCCACCGCCCATTGCTAACTGTAACAACCCCAGAAATTACCGATCTCAAACCTGCTAAATAAATTACAGTTAGAGAAGGCAATCATATATCGAGATCGTATCAGACGGGGAAAACTGGCTATGCACCTAAGCGACATCACCCATCCAAACCAGTTGCATGGTTTATCGGTTCGGCAGCTAGAGCAGATTGCTCTAGAAATCCGCGAAAAACACCTTCAGACAGTAGCGACCAGCGGTGGTCATTTGGCTCCTGGGTTAGGTGTGGTCGAGCTGACACTGGCACTGTATCAAACATTGGATCTCGATCGAGATAAGGTAGTTTGGGATGTTGGACACCAAGCTTATCCTCATAAATTAATTACGGGCAGATACAATCGTTTTCATACGATCCGCCAGAAGGACGGGCTGGCAGGCTATCTCAAACGTGGTGAGAGTAAATTCGACCATTTTGGCGCGGGACACGCATCTACGAGCATTTCAGCAGCCTTGGGGATGGCGATCGCTCGCGATCTCAAAGGTGAAAACTTTAAGTGTGTAGCCGTGATTGGCGATGGCGCACTCACTGGCGGGATGGCTTTAGAAGCGATCGATCATGCCGGACATTTACCCAAAACCAATTTATTGGTAGTGTTAAATGATAATGAGATGTCCATATCTCCCAATGTGGGCGCAATTCCACGCTATCTAAATAAACTGCGCGTTAGTGCGCCGATTCAGTTCCTCAGTGACAATATCGAGGAACAGTTAAAAAATATCCCCTTTGTGGGCGAATCGATCTCGCCCGAACTTGCACGGGTGAAGGAAGGGATGAAACGGCTGGCTGTGCCGAAAGTCGGGGCAGTATTTGAAGAATTAGGTTTTACTTACATTGGGCCTGTGGACGGTCACAATCTGGCAGAATTGATTAGTACCTTTGAAGGTGCTCACAAGCATCCAGGGCCAGTGATCGTTCACGTTGCGACGACTAAGGGTAAAGGATACACGATCGCCGAAAAAGATCGGGAAGGCTACCATGCTCAAACCCCCTTTAATCTAGCCACAGGGAAAAGTATTCCAGCATCTAAACCCAAACCACCTAGCTATTCCAAAGTATTTGCCGATACCTTGATTAAGCTCGCCGAACACGATCCGAGCATTGTCGCAATTACCGCAGCAATGGGCACGGGTACGGGTCTAGATAAATTTCAGACAGCATTTCCCGATCGATATGTAGATGTCGGGATTGCCGAGCAACACGCGATTACCCTCGCCGCTGGGTTAGCAACCCAAGGAATGCGTCCGGTAGCCGCAATTTATTCTACCTTCTTGCAACGGGCATTCGACCAGATCGTTCATGACGCAGCAATTCAGCATCTACCTGTATTCCTGTGTCTCGATCGAGCCGGAATTGTCGGGGCTGATGGGCCGACCCACCAAGGGATGTATGATATTGCCTATCTGCGCTGTATCCCCAATATGGTGCTAATGGCTCCCAAGGATGAGGGTGAGTTGCAGCGAATGGTAGTTACTGGAATTAATTATACCGATGGGCCGATCGCAATGCGCTATCCGCGTGGTAACGGTTACGGGGTACCATTGATGGATGAAGGCTGGGAAGAACTCCCGATCGGTAAGGGTGAAATCCTCCGCCAGGGTGATGATGTCCTGATGATCGCCTATGGTTCGATGGTACATCCGACCCTCCAAGCGGCCCAGCTCCTAAGCGAACACGGGATTTCGGCAACGGTAATCAATGCCCGATTTGCTAAACCGTTGGATACCGAATTATTTGCGCCGCTGGCTCGATCGATCGGTAAGGTAGTAACTGTAGAAGAAGGTTGTCTAATGGGTGGTTTTGGTTCGGCAATTGCGGAGTCGCTACTGGATCTCAATGTCGTCGTCCCCATCAAACGGATCGGCGTACCAGATATCCTCGTCGAACACGCTACTCCTGATGAGTCATTGGGTAGTCTCGGTTTGACAAGTTCTCAAATAGCCGAAACCGTGCGAAATACTTTTTTCACGCAAAAGCCTGTAGCAATTGGCGTGTAAAGACTGATTTATTTATAGAACATCCGATCGAGAGCATCATTTAATATCGAAGATAGCCCGAACATTTAGAGATAGATGTTCGGGCTTTGATTAGAGCTTCGATCTAATTTTTAGTTAAATATGGCGATCGGAAAAGCTGGTATCTGGCACGATCTAAATATCCTAATTACCCTGATGACTGGTATAAATATTAGTTTAAATAAATGTCACAAATTAAGATTTATGGATTGCGAACGCACCTAGATCCCATCAAGTCACAGCTTTCAAATGTGATTCATAGTTGTGTCGTCGATGCTCTCCAATATCCACCGCACAAACGCGCTCATCGTTTCTTTCCATTAGAACGTAGCGATTTTTATTATCCACCGGAACCAGGACGAACCGTTGGCGTAGCCTACCGGAGGTAATCGCTATCTGATAATTGAGGTGAGTATGTTTGAGGGGCGATCTGTAGAAACTAAGAAGCAATTGATAGAGTTATTATTCGCTCGATCGGACAAAGAATTAGGAATCTCTAATCTAGATTTAGAAATCACTATTTTTGAAACACCCAAAGATAACTGGGGGTTTCGGGGATTGCCTGGTGACGAACATAGTTTAGATTATCGAGTAAATATCTAATGACTGATATCATCAAGCAGCCCTGCGATGAGGGCGCGAGCCATGCCCAATCGGACGTTCCGCCCGTTAGTGTGAGTACCCAACATTGGGTGTTGCTGGCGACAATTCTCGGCTCTAGTATGGCATCGATCGATAGTACGATCGTCAATGTTGCTCTACCGATTCTCCAAACCGAACTCAGGGCAACGGTAACTGATGTGCAGTGGGTGGTCGAGTCTTATGCGTTATTTGTCGCAGCGTTGATTCTCGTCGGCGGTGCATTGGGCGATCGATTTGGGCGGCGGCGGATATTTACGATCGGGGTGATATTATTTACGCTGGCTTCGATCTGGTGCGGGTTCGCGCCCAATATTGGGCAACTGATTTGGGCACGATCGATCCAAGGCATCGGGGGTGCCCTGCTCATCCCTGGCAGCTTGGCAATTATCGGCGCGACGTTCCCCTCAGACCGACGTGGCAGCGCGATCGGGATCTGGTCTGGATTTAGCGCGATGACCTCCGCCCTCGGCCCTGTTTTGGGCGGCTGGCTGCTCGAACGTGCGTCTTGGCACTGGCTGTTTTTTATCAATCTGCCGCTGGCGGCGATCGTGTTGGGTGTAAGTCTGTGGCAGGTACCCGAAAGCCGCGATCTGGAAGCATCGCCCAAACTAGATTGGGTGGGCGCAGTATTGGCGGTGGTCGGGCTAGGGGGGATTGTCTACGGACTGATTGAGTCGTCCAGTCAGGGCTTTGGCAATGTCCGCGTATGGGGTGCGATCGCGATTGGATCGATCTGCTTGGGTGCATTTATCATCGTCGAAGCGCGGCTCTGTGCACCGATGGTACCGCTGAAACTATTTCGTTCCCGCACCTTTAGCGGTACCAATCTACTCACCCTACTGCTCTACGCTGCGCTGGGAGGTGCCTTATTTTTCCTCCCCTTCAATTTGATTCAAGTGCAGCATTACGCGCCCACAGCGGCGGGTGCCGCACTGGTACCGTTTCCAATTTTGATGTTTCTGCTCTCGCGGTGGTCGGGCGGATTGGTCGATCGCTATGGTGCTAGAAAGCCGCTAATTATCGGCCCGACGATCGCGGCGATCGGATTGGGATTGATGACCGTGCCAAGCATCGGTGGCGGCTACTGGACGACATTTTTCCCCGCCGTCATCGTGCTGGGGTTGGGGATGGCAATTACAGTTGCACCCCTGACTACGACGGTGATGGCGGCGGTGTCAGTGCGCTATACAGGCGCAGCTTCGGGGATTAATAATGCTGTGGCGCGGGTGGCGGGATTGCTAGCGATCGCCGTGATGGGGATTGTGGTTTCTCACGTCTTCAATGCTAGCTTGGATCGCCGCATTCTCCCGCTCGATTTGCCCTTGGCAGCCCGACAGTTGCTCGATCTCCAGCGCATCAATTTAGCAGCAGCAACAGTACCACCTGGTTTGAGTGCCAATACGAGCCTAGCACTGCACTCGGCGATCGCACTGGCTTTTGTAGACGGCTTCCGATCCGTGATGTGGATAGCGGCGGGATTGGCAATTTCCAGTGCCGCAATTGCCGCCCTCCTGCTGGGCGATCCTGCCCGCCAACGGTAACAGCCGGATCGAGTGAGTAAGTAGGAGATTAAGAGTTACTCACTCGCACTTGATGTTTAGCCCAAGTTGCTACCTATACTGGAATTAAAATGTAATGTATAGACAGTAACGCTATGAGCGACCCCAATTTTTTGCGGACGATATCAGATCTAGGCAAGATAATTACGCCAATCGATAGCACGATCCGCTTTCCAGAAATCCTCGAAATCCTAATTAACAAATACTCAGGTGCAGTCGAAACTTTTTGCCAGCTTATCAGAGAGTGCGATTCAAGCGAAGATGTGTTGCGTCAAATCCGCCAGCCAGAGCGTGAGGCTGATGAACGGATGGCACTTCTTAAAATGTATCGACGTTGTGTTTCGCCAGTTCTGGATACCGAAACCACCAAAAAAATCAGAAAGATTAGCACCGAAAGCCTGATTGAGACTTATGGGCTGACCTTCAAACCGATAGCCAAACTCAAGCAGCAGTTCCAGGCGATGTCACCAGAGTACCGATTCGCGCTTGCTGCTTTGATTGGAGAGTATGATACACGCGGACAGTCAGGCTACGAGCTGACAGGGCTGTTCTTTGATTAGGTTGCCGCGCATTTTGAGGGCAGATATCTCATCGAAGGGCCACGCGGTGCAGGGCGAGACATCGAGCTGTCAACACTATACCCGTCTTATCAAGGTGCCTTCCCGTGCGATTTTGTCATCCGTAGAGTGTCAGATAATGAAGTTGCTGCGATTGGCTTTGCCCGCTACGATTCCACACGCGGCGGCGCGCAATCGGATGACCGCACCAGCGGCAATGCGAATAAAGTCGATAAGGCGAAAGCTTTCGATCGAGTGACCCCCACCAAGCTCAAGATCGTCTTTTTAGCTGATGGGCCTGGGCTGATGCACAATGACACTTGGGAAGAGTCCTGCCAGCTTGACGGACAATGGGATGGACGCGTGCGCGTGGTGACGCTCAAGCTAGCTGCTAAACGCATTACGTCTGAATGGCTTGAAGGCTAGAGATATACCAGGGCATCAATGGCATCTGGATAGGTTTCATAAAGTTGTTCATCTACGAAGAACGCACATTCTACTTTGTCATTCACCGACAACAAAGAGATCTGCGTCGCCTTCGGATTGAGGTTCACATAGTCGCCCATCGCATTCACGCCATGCCGCATCCGTTGCAGCGTTGCTTTAGCTGCCGTGAAGGAGGTATCCACGCCGATAAAGCGGCGATCGAGATCGCGTGCTGCCTGTAACGTAGTGCCAGAACCGCAGAATGGATCGATTACCAAATCCCCCACATCCGAACTTGCTGCCACAATTATCTTGAGCATGTCGAGGTTTTTTTCGGTGGGATAGCCTGTTATTTGAACGCTTTGATGGTGAGCATCACGGTACCCGTCCCAATAATCTGTTAGTTTGCGCTTTTTATCAGCCGACCAGTAAACTTTGCGGCGTGGGTTGCCGTTCTTTGACCAATGAATATCACCTTGTCGATCGAACTCTTCGAGCTTTTGGGGTACATACTGCCAATGCTTGCCTGGAGGAGGTATCATATCTCGCCACGGCTGACCCGTCTCACCATTGCGCGTACCAGGGGCATGAATAGGGACAAGCTTATAGCGTCGCCCCAAAGTATCCAGCTTGGGATACTCTTTGAGCACCCATGCTTCTTCAGCCTCTATCTGTGGCTGATTCCATTTGTAGGAACGCCGTTTTGAGTAAAAGAGAATAAAATCATTAATGTTGGCAAATTGCTTGCTCGTAAAATTCTTACTACTACACTTGCGTCGTGTAATTAGGTTCCGAAATTGCTCGGCACCAAAAACTTCATCCATAATTACTTTTATGTGTGCAAGCATTTGATGACCGATATGGACATAAATTGAGCCATCATCCGTCATGCACTCCCGCATGAGAATGAGCCGTCGTCGCATGAATTCAATATAAGCCGCCTGCCCCATATCATCGCTGTAAGCGTGTTCTAGGCTTCGCGAATGAAAATCAAAGCCTGTGCGATATGGAGGGTCTAAATAAAATAACGTCGCTTTGCGATTTTGCGAGATCAGTTGGTTAAGAACGAAAAAATTATCATCTAGGATGAAGGCATTATCTGTTAGTGCTTGCACCTCGGGATGTGTTTTTGCGCTGACATGTAGAAAGTGGTGTGGCACCGCACGAATGATATCACCCAGTGCTGACTTATTCTGATAGGTAAGTTCAGCTACTGCGTCACTCTCTGGCAAAGGCATGTCATTATCTATAAACTTGAAAGCTGAGATCGCATCTGCCGATAGTTGCTCCCGCTTTGTTATCCCTGTTGCCATGCTATTTATTTTTGGTAACCATACCATATAATAAAGCGATGAACATGTCAAGAAAGCCATCTAATGTTCATTAGATGGAAAATGAGTAGACGAAATCTAACAGGTAACCATCGATCGCCACTCACGGCACTCTAACGGAACGTTTCTATTTTGCTATTAGTAACAGGGCTGGCTGCGGCTGTCTTACTTCCAAGCATTCGGGGCAATGATTTTAGCACTGCTATCGTCCAAATAAAACTCGGACACTGGCACCCCGCTCAATTCGCACCGGAGTGGTTCCACCATGCGCGTAAACGGATTCCACACCGCTGTTACCACCCGGCGTTGTTTTTTGCGAATCAACTCACAACTGATATGCACCGTCGGTAACTCAATCGCGAGCACGCTATGTAAAGACGCGACCACCTTGAGTGCGTACCTCGACTCCAAATCGGCTAATTTAGTCGCTAATTCCCGCTCGGTGGCGGCGATTCGGGCTAGTTCCTTGGCTTCATCCTCCCCGACTAAATGACGAGCGACAATCCGGTGGCGAATCTCTTGAGAGATGGTGCCATAGTAAGCATTCAACCGCTCCCGATCTCTAGCTTTAGCTCTAGCTAACTTAGCTTGCCAATTGTGGAGATCCGTGTCGATTAACTCCGCCGCAGTGCGTTCGATTAACTGTGTTAACAGCGTCGCCGATTCTCCAGATATCGGAGTCAAGGATGTCACCGCCACTCGGTCGGCTTCCCAAAATAAAGCATCCCCAATCGCCACTGGAGTCACCAGCGTCAGCTCATTCAACAGAAACGACACCATGCCGATTCTTTTTTCATCGGCTTCGGCAGTATAAGCGACATGACACCAGAGATACCGCGTCGGGGCGGGCTTGGCATCCAGATAGCGAATCAGACCATTTTGGGGGGTCAGCGTTTGGAGCAGTTGTTTCTCAAAGCCAGTAGTTTTCAGATGTCCTTGGTAAGCAATCGAGATCGCACTCATCACCCCGCGCTGGTTTAATAAACTGCTA
>NZ_JBGSQZ010000057.1:0-2600 GCF_041737865.1 Chamaesiphon sp. | reverse complement strand
GACAACTTAACCTCTCGATTCCTGGTATATGCTAGACACTCTATTCTGCAAGCTATTCGGATTGTCATCAGATCTACTCTTTCTTTGTTCATGTAACCTAATCCCTAGCTCCAATATTACTCGATCGGATCTCGATCGTGTGATTAAAATCCCCCAATATAGATCGGGGGATTTTCTCCATTCAACCAGTTATCAAATTATCGATAATCTCGATCGCAGTATTTACGGGAATAAACACCTTAGTTCGATAGTTGATAATCTCAGTAAAACAGCCCAGAGCTTTGAGCCAATCGATTTTATCGCTACCATAGACAGCCACTACTTCCAATCGATCTTCCCCCTTATAATAGTTCCGCTGTAACTGCCACTGTCCCGCCGATGTCACCTCATTGCGTTCCCAAACTAGTTGGAAGATTTCATCGGCTGTCAGTTTAGACTCACCAGCAATCCCAAAATCTCGGTACACCTTATCGATTTTCAGCTTGTCGATTTCTCGTCCTAGCAACAACCGACCATCGTTAGTCTGGAGTCGATAGACACGAGGACTTCCTGGCAATTGTCCCCAGATCGGCAGCAACAATCCACAGCAGAGATAGATCCGTTCTCGATCGAACTCAGGAGCCAAATCGATCAGTTGCTGCCACTGTCGCCAATATTGACCAGTGGGAATCTCTGGAATCCAGACCTTATCGAAGTCGGGTTTATCCAGGCGTTGATAGGTTTTGGAATGAACTGGGTGATAGAGGGTGACTATATCCACAATATTGCCACGGTGGGTGTGCTGGTCAGTGACGTGAGCGATCGCTAAATTACCATTTTTCACATGACGGTAATAGCGGAAACCAGATTGGAGAGCGGCTTGCTGGGCGCGTTCTACTGAGATCTGCTTGGGTTTATTCAGTTTATCGATCGCATAGCAGATCGTTTCACCCCCAGAAGAGTGGGTACTCAATAATTGGGTATCGACGACCTCAAATCCACCCTCTGCCCAGATTGTCTGTACGCCGCGCTCGAATGTACCATTGGCTTTAGCTTGGGCGATGCGCTCTAGAATCCGGTGCTCGAAGTCGGCAAATAACCGATTTTGGAGGTCGATTTTGAGAGCTAATAGCCGATTGAGGAAGGTATTCATCTTAGGCAGATTGTCCGATAAATTCCCGTCCTTATTCAGAAGTTTGAGTCCGGTATATTCAGCAAATTCTGCTGGTGAAATCCCATCGATCCCTTGCGCGTTCATGTCAGCGAAGAACTCTGCCAGGGCTGACTTGGCATAGGGACTGGTGAAGTCGAGAATGCCACGAAATAGCCCATTATTCCCCGTATTGCGCTGCCCTTTGGTGATGGCACCCAGGGAACTGAGACGGCTGGCAATCGTCGCTGTAAACCGCAACTCTCCCTTGACATCGCTGGTGAGCAAGACGATTTCTGGCGGTTGGGCTTGGTTGCTACGGTGAGATCTGCCGACACCCTGGCAAGCAACTATCGGCTCAAAACCAGCCTCAACTAGATAGTGGCGGCGCAATTGTTGGTTTGCACAAGCGAGATCGGCATGATAACTGCGCCCTGTTCCCCCCGCAGCAGAGAAAATCAGCACTCGTTTCTCACCAGATTGGAAGGCAGCGGTTTCGGCAAGATTACTCGCGCCAGGACGTTGAGCTAGTTGATACCGTCCATCTTCCAGGATAATCCGCTGACTGCGCCCCGTAATTTCTGCGACCCTGTGATGACCAAAATGCCAGTTAATCTGGTCTAAAAGTCCGTTCACAGGGGGCAGTACGGACATCCGCTCGATCAGTCCATCCCGCAGTGCTAGTGCCTCTTGGGAGACGATGGGATTACCTTCGGGGTCGTTCATCAATTCGCTTTTAGTCGCGCCGCTGTCGTCTACATAGGTTTGATAGAGATTGATGGGGAAGGAGTTCATCAGATAATCGATGATATTTTCTCTGGGGGTGAAATCGACAGCTCGCATATCTCCCCACTGACTGGTGGGAATATCGGCTAACTTGCGATTCATTAGAGCCTCATTCGTCGAGACAATTTGAATCACACAAGAGCGACCTTCAGCCAAATCTCGTTCGATCCCATCGATTAAAGTAGCAGCTTTAGCCGCACATAATAGAGTATTAAAGAAGCGTTGTTTGGCAGACTCGAATTGACTGCTGACCGCCGCTTTAGCTCTACCGTTGGTACATTTACCACTCTCACTTTCCAATCCGATCGATCGGAGGACTCCATCGATTTGGTGGTGGATATAGACGAAGGCTTGGGCATAGGTATCCCAAATTTCCCGCTGTGCTGGCGTTAGTTTATGAACGACCGTTTCAAACTTCACCCCCTCAAAACTCAGTGTCCTGGCGACATAGATCCCCAATCGCTTGAGATCTTGAGCTACTAACTCTAGGGCAGATGTCCCAGATGCTTCCATCTCACTGATAAACGCCGCTCTGGAAGCAAACGGGAAAGCTTTAGTCTGCCACAGTCCCATCCGCTGGTAGTAGCTGAGGCTCGACACCTTAGCCGCACCCGTCGCACTCAGATATGTGACTCTAGCATTGGCTAAATGGTTAATTAATTGGGTACCAGCCAAAGCTTGAGCG
>NZ_JBGSQZ010000046.1:0-26676 GCF_041737865.1 Chamaesiphon sp. | reverse complement strand
TATTCTCACTCGATCGCCAGATTCAAGCGATCGAGTGCAAGGGTTTTGAGCCTTTCAACGTCAAAACCTTGCACTTAATTTCTGGAAAAAGGCTCAAAACCCTTGCAGTGATTGGCTTGCTGAGATCTTCAGCAAGCCCTAACTAACATATTCGCAGCAGGAGGGATAGTTATGTATCCCTTACTGCTAGCCTCGATCCTCATCGTCACCTTAGCGATCGAACGTCTCTACTTTTGGTTCAAAATCGGGCGCAGACAACAGCCATTAATTCGGACAGTATTAGACTTGTATCAACAGCGATCGCCACTAGCAATCGATCGACTCGATCGCGATCGGGACTTACCAATTGCTAGAATTTTCCTCGCCGCGATCGCGATCGAGGACACCACCCCCGCAGAATTTTAACTCGCCTTAGAAAGCGAAGCACATCAAGAGCTACCGAGCTTACGGCGATTTAATAATGTCTTCGATGCGGTAATCAGCCTCGCCCCATTGTTGGGATTATTGGGGACGATTCTCGGTTTGATTGAATCCTTCTCAGCCATCAAAGTCGGTACGGGTGCAAGTAGTGGTAATAGTACCGTCGTTGCCGGAATTGCAACAGCTTTAGTTTCGACTGCATCAGGATTAATCGTTGCTATTTTAGCCTCAATTTGTGCCAATCTATTTCGCGGACTATATCAACGTAGTTTCCCTCGTTGATGTTGTCTTTGCTATTTTGACCTTTTTTATCATTACCTCCCTTACACTCACGCGAAACGAGGGTTTACCAGTCGAGCTACCCACAGCCAGCACAGGCAAAAGTCAAGTACAAACCAAGCTAGTTGTCAGTATCGATCCCAAAGGAGCGATCGCACTCAACCGCCAGCCAGTCGAGGAGCGCGATTTGTTTGCCAAAATCCAAGCCCTCATCACTCAAGATGGACAAACCCTAGTGATAATTAATGCCGATACACACGTCGAACACGGACGAGTAGTCGCAGTTATGGATCGGGTGCGTCAGATTGCAGGCGTGAAACTAGCCATTGCGACTCAGCCTAAATAATAGACCTCCTGCGAAAGTCAGAAGTTAACTGTGATAAGAGGGTAGAGGTTAGAGGATAGAGGGTAGTTCGACAATTTGAATAGTTCAAAAAAACTTAATTCGATCGATCGGCTCAAGTTGTTAACACAAGCCAATCTTCAATTACTTTCGCCGGAGGTCTAATCTATATCCTCGCAAAATCAGCAGGGTTTTGATCGCGGCGATGATTGAAGGGAATGGGCGCACCTTGAGCATCGCCAACTAGGGCAGCAGTTTTTTCTAGAGCCGTTCTCAGCCGCTTGGCTGCATAAATCGACATATCGCGCGGGACATTGATCCGATCGCGTACATAGCGCAGCGCAGCGTCAGATCCCTGCGGTGGGATACAATCTACATCTGTCATCATCTGTGTCAGCGCACACCGCAAAGCTTCGTCGATGAGCTGCTCCTGGGCAGGATTAGCGCGAATCACATTAGGATGATGCTTAATCGTGCGGTAGAGAGCTTCCGCCCGCGAGTGTTCCGGCTCTGGAAAAGCCGCATCTGGTAATCCATCCCAAGAGCCATTATCTACCCGTGCTTTGTTGATGAGCATCTGAGCTTCGCCATTTTCATAGCAGCCGCCCATCTGGGGTGGTAAATCGTGAACGTGGGTGTGAAAGTCGCTTTGAGTACCGCGATAAGTCGCTCGGCTTTCCATCGCATCAAACCAAGCTGCAAAACGCGGATTTTCCTCGCGGAGGGAATAGCCTTTGTAGTAGTACAGGCTAGCATTCATCCGCTCGACATAGGGTGTAAAGATAATGTCAGCAGTACTAAACTGTTCGAGAAAGTAAGCTCCTGGAGTACTACTCAATGCTTCCTCAACCATCGCTACCACACTGACAAATTGCGATCGATTGTGCTGCTCCTCTCGCACTGAATTTGCTGGACGACACAGCCAACCACACCAGGCTCGAAATAGTAGCCGCTCTAATTGTCGCAACGGCAACACTAAAGGATCTTTCATTCCAAAACCCACAGCACCAAAAGCCTTCTCTAAAGCGAACAAAATATCATCGCTTTCAGTAATCATCCGCCCGTCCAATTCAACTGCTGGGAGCATCCCCGATGGTACCTTGCGCTTGTACCAACTCTCTTTTTCCCCATAGCAAAACATGGTAACTTTTTCGATCCGATAGGGAATTTGTTTTTCCTCTAGCCACAGCCAAATTTTCTGACAGTAGGGACACCACGCATGATTGTCGCGGTATAGAGTTACCCGCACCTCAGATTCGGCTTGTCCGAATAGGCGCAATCTAGCTTGAGCATTGGTGGCTCCATTGATGGCATCGATTGGCTCATATTGCGATTTTGCCAGTTCTGTTAGTTCATCCCAGCTTAAAGGATTTTTGCTCATTTGGTGCGTCTTAAATTAATTGATAATTGACGTGATACAGATACCCACTAGATCCCCGACTTCTCAGAGAAGTCGGGGATCTGTCCTCACCAGTTGCTATATTTTAACCCACAAAAAAACATCACACACTCGACACTTGTGTCTAATATGTGATGTAGTATAAATCGGTCAATTATCAATTATCAATTAATTTAAGAGGCTTTGACAATTTGCTTAGGTGAGAGTATCGAAGCAGCACTCGATCCTCCAGCCATGCCAGGACTCATCAAGGATTCAGCTAATAGACGACGATAGAGGTCGCTTAGTTGAATCGCTACCCCTGTCCAACTAAAGTTTTGATGTACCCGCGTCGAGGCTTGTTTACAAATTTTCCGCGCCGAGATGTCATCAGTCAAAATTCGCCCGATCGCGTGGGCAAATTTACTGACATCATGAGGTGGTACCAGTAATCCTGTTTCCTCAGAAATGACGGTGAATTTCAAACCGCCAACCGCAGAGGCGACTACAGGCGTACCACAAGCCATTGCTTCGATCGCGACCAAACCAAAGGGTTCATAGTGACTGGGAATCACGCAGACATCAGCAGCAGTGTAGTATAGTGCCAATCGATCGTGTCCGACCATACCCACAAAGTCAGTATTGGCAGTTAGGTCTAGTTCTGTGACGATCTCCTCGATCCGACGACGTTCGGCACCATCAGCCTCATGTGGATCGCTACCGCCGACGACTAATAATTTTAAATGCTGAGGATCGATTTCTTGACTTTGCTCCAATTGCGATCGCAATTGGCTCGTAGCGCGGATCAGAGTTTCGATTCCTTTGCGTTTATCAAAGCGACCCACGTATAGTACCACTTTCGACTGGGTAGAGATCCCCAACTGTTTTCTCGCACTACTTTTGGAGATCGGGCGGAAAGTACTGACATTGGTACCGCAAGGAATGATATCGATCTTACCAAGACGAGATACTAAAGTTTCTAGATCCTCCATTTCTTGAGGACTGGTAGCAACGACACAATGAGCCTGTTCGAGAATTTGTTTTTCAACTGCTAATCGAGTTTTGGCGATCGTCGGGATCTCACTAACATTTTGATACTTCACTGCACCCAGCGAGTGATAAGTATGGATCAATCGAATATTTTGGCGGCGTTGGAGTTCCAATCCGACCCAACCAGACATCCAGTAGTTAGTATGAGCTAAGGGGTAATTCATCCCCTCTTTTTGCTGAAACTTCTGCAATGCCGTCACAAATTCGGGCATGTATTGAAACAGTTCGTCACGGGGAATATAAGCTTCTGGCCCCGCAGTGAGGCGAATCGTCCGACAATGAGGTGAGTGTTGAACGATCGTCGCATCATCAGGACTACTCTTGCGAGTAAACATATCGACTTGCCAACCAAGTTTGGCAAGAGCTTCCCCCACTTGGCGAACATAGACATTTTGACCGCCAGCGGCATCTTTACCGATTTCTGCGGCTGGATCTCCATGTTCGGAGATCAACGCAATTGCCTGACGAGTAGGCGCACTCGTTCGCGCCGATGCAAATGGTTGGTGTGGCTGAGTAGCTGGTGAGTTATTGCTAATACTTGTCGGGATTTCTGTTAACATATGCACCTCAGTAAAAAATTGATATTTAGCGATCGCTAGGAGCCAAGATGTAGAGTCTGAAATAATTTTTCCAAATGGCTACAGCCTGCGTGTTACTCGAACGGATTTGTATCCGCCACTATCGCTACTTGTAAAGCTTAAATATCCTTACATTTTGTTGGTGGAACCAGGAAAATCGACTTGAATCGATCGATCCATCAGCCCGACCGATTGAGATTAAAGTTGTAGTGTGAGCTGCCACTTCGATCCCAAGTTCTTTGGCATAGCCTCTCGTAGAAAAGGAAAAGAGAATCGATATTCTCAAACGCGAACGGGGTTTAATAAATACTTGCTGTTGCCAGATGTCCGTTTCGAGCAAACTTCTCGCTGATGATTTGTTCATAAACAGCTTCATAGCCTGCTACCATCTGCTCGACTCCAAATCGCTCGGAGACATACTCTCGGCAAGCAGCTCTAGAAATAGTGGGAATTTTGGCTACCGCATCGATACATTCAGCTACTGTATTGCAGATGTACCCGCTCACGCCCTCAGCAATCACTTCGGGTACCGCTCCGAGATTCATCGCGATCACTGGAGTACCTGCTGCCATCGACTCGATCGTCACCAACCCAAATGGTTCGCGCCAAGTAATCGGAAACAGAGTAGCAATTGCTCTGCCCATTAATTCATTTTTCATAAAGTGATCGGCTTCACCCAAAAACTGGATCTGAACGCCATCGATCTGAGGTTTAATTTCCCGCTCGAAATATTCTATGTCTACCGGATCGACTTTGCCAGCCATCTTCAGGGGAATACCTGTAGCTTTGGCAATCTCGATCGCATGGTGAGGCCCTTTCTCTGGCGATATTCTGCCTAAGAATGCCAAGTAAGGCGGTCGATCTGCCAGTGGGAAAAAGTGATGCGTACTCACATCGATACTGTTGTATACGGTTGCCACATGATTCAACCCCAGTCTGTCCTCTCGCTGGGCATTGGAAATGCTCACATAAGGTTGTGCTTTGGCGTGGACAAACATTTTTTCATTGTCAGGCGTAAAGATGCCGTGCAATGTGTGAACTGTTGGTGTTTGGGTGAGCTTGCTATATGGCAACGCACCACAGCCGATATGAGAGTGAATCAGATCGAATTCTTCTGCCTGCTCGTATACCTGAGCTAATTGCAACATTTCATAGATCCCATACTCTTTAATGCTGGCATCTAGACGCAATGCTTGAGGGTGAATTGATTCTAATTTTGCAGAAACGATCGAGTCTCCCGAAGCAAATAGCGTCACTTCATGACCCCTGGCAACTAGTGCATCTGTCAATAGTCCTACTATTAGTTCTATCCCTCCATATGCTGGGGGTGGAACTCTTTCCCACAAAGGTGCAATTTGGGCAATTCTCATTACAATTCTCCTGGAATATATGAGGCAACACGCGATCGGGCTTCCTAAATTAATTAAATTTCTTGAGATTAAATGCTCTGATTTTAACTATGGAAAGCTACCTATTTATCGCAATTAGCTCATGCAAAATATCTTTAATAAATTATATGAAAGTTTCAGGATTATTATCCAGCAACAGTTTTACTTATCGTAGTATGAAGTATTTACAACTTTCTCTTCTACGAACTTCCTTTAATTTTAAACACTGATTTTTGGTTATTCTATCTATCTTAACAAAATCTTTATAATTCATCTGCTCTAAAATCTTCTCCCAAAATGGTCAAAGGAACAGCCAAAATTAACCAGGTAATGTATCTTAGACGGCAACAAAAAACAAAATTGATATTTATTGATTCGAGCCTTGCGATCGGATGTTGTGCTCATTTTTTCGATAAAAGTGATAATTAATACCAAACAATCTAGCGGTCGTTATCACCACTATGAGGAACGAGTACTAGACATTTAGCTTAGACATGCTCGACTGGGCAAAGCCCATGTGGCTAACGGTAGGCTACCGCCAACGCCAACCGGATAAAGCACAAATCAGAAAGGTTTTGGCTCTAGATTTAGTGTGTGCAAATCGGCCGTGTTCATATAGTTAACCATATCCATTGATTGACTCGAAACTGCCAAAAGGAAGATCTCCAAGAATAGATCTCTATCGATGGGCATCGATTTGGGATACATCGATCGAGAGCGCGGTCAAAAATATCCCCGCGATCTCCCCTACTTTGCGCCCTCGATATCTAGCTCTAAAAAAATATTAGTCATCCCCTTGACAATTACCTAGATACTTATGGTATATTTGTAGATGTTATTGCAATGGGGTGTCGCCAAGTGGTAAGGCATCTGGTTTTGGTCCAGACATTCCGAGGTTCGAATCCTTGCACCCCAGTTAAACTCACAACCAAAATAGCTCAGTCAGAGTAGAGTTATCGACACTCTGGCTGATTGTCATGTTAGTCAAAGGAATAACAACGGTATGAATGCTGCGCGAATCCTCGCCCTCGACTTCGATGGGGTAATCTGCGATGGGATGGCAGAGTATTGGCAGACGGCATGGCGAACTTACACACAAGTGTGGCAACTCGATCGGTTGGAGCCATCGCCAGGTGTCGCTGAAAAGTTTCGGGAGCTGCGTCCGCTGATCGAAGTCGGCTGGGAAATGCCCGTACTGATCCGAGCATTGAGTTTAGGTATCTCTACCGATCGAATGCAGAGTTCTTGGCAAAAAATCCGAGATCGAATCCTAGCCGATGGTCGCCTCAGTGGGGTCAAAGTCAGTCAACAATTGGATTCAGTCAGAGATAGTTGGATTCAACAAGATCCTGCTAGCTGGCTGAAACTACACCAGTTTTATCCAGGTGTCATCGACACACTCAAAGAACTTCCCAGTCGAAAGATTCAGCCAATTATCATCACAACCAAAGAAAGCAGATTTGTCACCCAATTACTGCAAGAGCAAGGTGTACAACTAGCGAGTGAATTTATTTGGGGAAAAGAACTCAAACGAAGTAAGATTGATAGCCTCAAGCAAATTCTCGATCGAGGAGTCAAGAAATCTCCATCCGTCTGGTTTGTCGAAGATAGACTGAGTACATTGGCGAAAATAGCGACCCAGCCAGAACTAGAATCAGTGAAGCTGTATTTAGCCGATTGGGGTTATAATACCGTCGCCGAGCGCGAAGCCGCACTCTTACAGACGCGGATTCAAACCCTGTCACTTGCAGATCTACCGACACTTGGTGGTACCCCCAAGAAAGCAGCAGCGAGTAAAAGCGAAGATATTTAGATCGATCGACAGTCAATGATTATCGGAACGGAGTGTCAACTATTAGAGTTGGCACTCCATTTTTATGTAGAGGTAACTGCACGAAACCTGGCTAAATGAATAAGCTAGGCGAAACCTGAAACATTTCACCGAGCTTTTTAGCTTGTGACTTACTAATCGATCTCTTACCATTTATGACTTCAGAAACAATTCCACTAGATCCAATAATCCCAACTAGATCTGACTGCTTTTTACCACTAGATTCCAGTAAATATTGCAACATTTCGGTTGGAGATTGAGTTCTCCAGTCATCCATCGGACAAGTCTTAGATTCATAATCTGTGACCAATATTATTGCTAGGTCGTAAAGTGCTACTTCTTCTAGAGTGCGGTCTTTTTTAAACACAAAATACTCGACTACCGTTAGAGCCTGTCGGTATTCTTCCTCTGTTTCAATAACTTTAGGCTGATACTTTATCAAAAGCTCTTTATATTGCTCTCTGTTAAAAATAAGGGTCATTTTTCCACTTGTCCTTACTATAGTCAGTATGAGTTAAAAAATATTTGTAATAGATAATCTGCCGATCGTAATCTATGCCGACTATTAACCGATAGTTATTTCCTTTGATATTGAACACAGTGAAGTTACCAACGGCTTCAGCATCTTTAAAAGATTGACGAACCTCTTCAAGATTTTGCCATTGAGCTAGCTCGACCGTTTTAAACCAATTTCTAATCACTCTGTCAGCATCAGGATACTGTGCTGCATCTTCTCGGAGATTGGTAATCGAGATTAGGTGCATGAATTCATGACGTTTGTTCGCATACACCAACTATCTCTCAATTCGAGAGGATTTGTCAAGCAATCGTAAATTAAGTCTGGTGTGTTTTCTTTACAAGTTCAATCCAACCGAGTTGTTATACTGCGTCAACTATAATATTACAAATGATATTTATACATGAATTCTTTCGTTGCAAATTTAAGGTTTTCTTCTGCCTCCAATTTCATTTGACTTGCTTCTCTCTTTGCTCGTACTACTTCTCGATCGACTGATTTCTTGTTTATTTTATCAATTAATAAACCGATACTCATACCTATTAATGGTGGAAGTATAATCATCATTAAAGCACCACCACTTGAGAGAATTTTAGCAAATAGAAAGAAGCCCATTATTGATGCAGCGCAACCATAGCCACATCCTCCACCCGCATTTTCGACTGATTTATTCTGAGTCTCTGTAATTAGTTTTATAGCTTTTTTCTCGGCGGTTGAAATAGCCTCAATATACGAGCTATTCATATAATCTCGATCTTGTGGTGCAGCTAAATCTAGTGTCTCACCCGTTGAGTTCTTAACCACTTGAAGAATTTTGTAGAGGTCTACGGCTTTCCAAGAAGTTCCACAATCAAGGCAAGCGTTTACATTTTTATCTTCTCCAGTAACTGCTCCAACTGCTCCACCTACCACTCCAAATAAAGCCCGGCCAGCAACGGCACGTCCCTAACTAACATTTATTTGTCTCTTTTTTAAGAGTGACGTGACTAGAACCACAGTTAGGACAATTAGCCATATTCTTCGTTGAAACTAAAACTTGACAAATAACTTTAATCTAGATTACCACCAAACCACTCAGCGATGTCAAAATGATGGCTTGGAGTCGCCTCGACACACTCCCGCACTATACCAACAAGAACCATGACTGCACAACCCTCGAAAATCGTCTACACTTTTATCGATGAAGCTCCAGCTTTGGTAACGTACTCTTTTTTGCCAATCGTGCAAGCATTTACCAAAACTGCTAATGTATCGATCTTTGCCCCCTACTGTATTTCAAGAAGTGATTTTTGACTCTAGTTTAAAGATCGGTTGTTCGGGGGTTTGAGTTTTTATTCTCCATTTTTCAGCTATGATCGTTGCTCGATCGCTCATTTCTCTAAGTTTTTTCTCTCCATCTTGAGCTATTTGCATAATTTCAGCTAGCTCTGTTTCATTTAATGGCTTAGTACTCATCGCTATTACTCCAAACGATTGTAGCAACATCATCAATTACTTCCAAATCCAGATTTTGCCAACTGCGCTACCACCAGATTCCCTAGAGATGTCAAAATGATGGTTTACAGCCGCTTCATCACGCCCCCGCACCATACCAAGAAGATATATGACAGCCCAATCCTCCAAAATCGTCTACACCTTTACCGATGAAGCTCCGGCTTTGGCAACTTATTCATTTTTACCGATCGTCCAAGCATTTACCAAAACTGCTAATGTAGCGATCGAGATGAGCGATATTTCGCTGGCTGGGCGGATTATCGCCACTTTTCCCGAACGGTTGAAAGCGGAGCAACAGCAGCCCGATGCCCTCGCGATCTTGGGCGAACTAGCGCAGACACCAGCAGCTAATATTATCAAACTGCCGAATATCAGTGCTTCGACACCTCAATTGATAGCGGCGATTGGGGAATTGCAGGAGCAGGGGTACGATCTTCCCGACTATCCAGCCCAACCGCAGAATGAGGCAGAAGTAAAAACTAAGGCGCGGTATGGCAAGATAGTCGGTAGTGCGGTGAATCCAGTATTGCGCGAGGGAAATTCCGATCGCCGAGTAGCCGCAGCGGTGAAAGAATACGCCCAAAAGAATCCTCATCGAGTAGGCTCGTGGGTGGCGGATTCTCAGACTCACGTTGCTCATATGGAGAGTGGGGATTTTTATGGGAGCGAACAGTCGGTAGTCATAGCTGAGACGGGGGAAGTCAAAATCGAGCTAGTGACAACAGATGGAGTGACTATATTGACAAAGACGGCGGTAACGGCGGGAGAAGTCATCGATGCCGCCGTGATGAGCGTCAAGGCGTTACGAGCATTCTACGAGCGAGAAATAGCAGCGGCGAAGGCGGATGATATTTTGCTGTCGCTGCACGTTAAAGCGACGATGATGAAAATATCCGATCCGATTTTATTCGGGCACGCTGTCACCGTTTATTATCAGGATGTGTTTGCGAAATACGCCGCTACTTTCGATCGATTGGGCGTAAATCCGAATAATGGTATCGGCGATGTATATGCCAAAATTCAATCGTTACCAGAGGGTGAACGAAACGCGATCGAATCGGACTTACAAGCAGTTTATACCAGCCGTCCCCAGCTAGCAATGGTTAATTCCGACAAGGGGATTACCAATCTCCACGTTCCTAGCGACGTAATTATTGATGCGTCGATGGCGGCGGCAATTCGCACCTCTGGCAAAATGTGGGGCGCGGATGGACAAGCGCACGATATGAAGGCAATGATACCCGATCGCTGTTATGCGACGATTTATCAGGAGTGTATCGATTTCTGCAAAGAGCATGGAGCTTTTGATGTAGCCACGATGGGAAATGTTGCCAATGTGGGCTTAATGGCGCAGAAAGCCGAAGAATATGGTTCCCACGATAAAACTTTTGAAATTCCTACTGATGGCGTGGTGCGTGTTGTAGATGCCACTGGAGCGACATTGATGGAACACTCGGTGGAGCAGGGTGATATCTGGCGGATGTGTCAGACAAAGGATTTACCGATTCGGGATTGGGTAAAACTGGCGGTAAATCGGGCGAGAGCGACGGGTTGTCCGACGATTTTTTGGTTGGATGAGGATCGCGCTCATGATGCTAATTTGATTGTGAAAGTGGATGAATATTTAGGCAACCATGACACGACGGGATTGGATCTGAAAATTATGTCACCTGTAGCGGCGATGCGCTTTACTTGCGATCGGATTAAAGCGGGTGAAAATGTGATTTCTGTCACGGGAAATGTATTGCGGGATTATTTGACGGATTTATTTCCGATTCTCGAACTGGGCACGAGTGCGAAGATGTTATCGATCGTACCGCTCTTAGCTGGTGGCGGTTTATTCGAGACAGGCGCGGGCGGTTCTGCACCCAAACACGTCCAACAGTTTCTCACCGAGGGACATCTGCGCTGGGATTCCTTGGGCGAATTCTTGGCTCTGGCAGTAGCGTTGGAGGATTTGGGACAGAAGACGAATAATCCAGACGCACTAATTTTGGCAGCAACACTCGATCGAGCCAGTGGTAAGTATTTAGATAACGCCAAATCTCCCTCAGCAAAAGTAGGTGAATTAGACAATCGTGGGACTCATTTCTATCTAGCAATGTATTGGGCACAAGCTTTAGCAGAGCAGGATCGAAACCCCAGACTCAAAGCAATATTTGTAGAGTTGGCACGACAATTGAGCCAGAATGAAGGGATGATTTTAGCTGAGTTAAATGGAGCGCAGGGACAAGGAGTAGATATTGGTGGTTACTATCATCCCGATCGAGATAAAGCAATTGAGGCAATGCGACCCAGTAAGATATTTAATGACGCGATCTCATCTTTAGGTTAAAGTTTAAGATTATAGATATAAGGATATATATTCATGAACGATAAATATCCAATAGCTGAAGTGAAAACCGCTCGAATTGTTTGTCTCGATGCTCCCCTACCTTCAGCACAGGAGAGACTACATCGCGATCGTTTATACCTATTTGCTGAGATAATAGATACGATTGAAATATCCGATCGCTATTGGGTTAGACCGCTAGCACTTGCCAGATCGAACCCCGAAAGCTTTCAATTAGAATTCTTGCACGACCTCCGCGACGCAGCTCAACTAATTTTACCGATAGGTCTTTTTCGTGATGCTTTAGATACAGAAGTTTTACCGCTAATTTCTGAATTATTTCAGCCAAATAAAGACTCCACCCGATCGGCGAATGCTCAAAAAGTATTATATCAATTTATCGCCGATCTGTATCGATCGTTATCAATATAAATCCAAGCCCTAAAATTCAATTCCAAGTTGTGCTTTGACACCTTGTTCGCGGAAAGGATGCTTAATCATCATCATTTCGGTGACGAGAGCGGCGACATCTTCTCGCCGATCTATATCGATTGTCATCAATATAAATCCAAGCCCTAAAATTCAATTCCAAGTTGTGCTTTGACACCTTGCTCGCGGGAAGGATGCTTAATTATTGTCATTTCGGTAACGAGAGCGGCGACATCTTCTCGTCGATCTATATCGATTGTCATCAATATAAATCCAAGCCCTAAAACTCAATTCCAGGTTGTGCTTTGACACCTTGTTCGCGGAAAGGATGTTTAATCATCGTCATTTCTGTGACAAGATCGGCGACATCGATTAAACTTTGGGGTGCGCCTCTACCCGTCAGAATTACGTGAGATAATTCGGGTTTTTGAGCTAATCCGGCAATTACTGCTTCTGGATTGAGATAGCCCAACTTGAGAGCGATATTGATCTCATCTAATAATACTAATTGATAGTTCGGATCGATAATATAGCTCAAGGCTTGCTCCCAAGCACGTTCGGCGGTAGCAATATCTCGATCGCGATCCTGAGTATCCCAAGTAAAACCTTCCCCCATCGCCTGGAATACTAATTGGTCGCTAAAGCGTTCTAAAACGGCTTTCTCGGCTGGTTCCCAGGCACCTTTGATAAATTGGACGATCGCGACTCGATAGCCATGTCCGAGCGATCGTAGCACCATCCCCAGCGCGGCGGTAGTTTTGCCTTTCCCCGTCCCAGTATTGACGATAATCAAGCCTTTTTTGTCGATCGATCGATCGATCCGCTCGGCTTGTACCTGTTGCCGACGCTGCATTTTCTGCTTATATTGTTCGTCACTAAGGTTTGATTCTGTCATTTGGGAAGAAGTAGTGAATGGAGATTAACGACCGGAAGTGTATAATTGCTCTTGTGCTGGCACTTCTATGTATAACTATCAACTATAGCAATCCTATATTAGATCCTTGGTATTAAACATTGGTGCGTTAGGCGATAGCCGTAACGCACCCTACATCAACTTATATTTATAACTATCAACGATCTACTAATTAACCTTGCCATCTGGACGAACACACGATCGAGTAACTCTGTGGAGTTTACCTATAATTGCGGGAGGAACACTGTTGACGACTTCCCGTGCAGATTTAGCATTTTGGGTGTCGAGTGGGTTTCTAGTGAGTGGGCTAATTTTTGGGCCAGATTTAGATTTATACTCCTTTCATTACAAACGCTGGGGTAAATTGCGGTGGTTGTGGCGACCGTATCAGCAGGCAATTAAACATCGATCGATTTGGTCGCACGGGCCGATTATTGGGACGATCGGACGGATATTATATTTAAGTTTGTGGTTGGGATTGTTAGGTTTATTTTATTTAGGTATAGCTCAGTTAGCTGGTGCCAAGACATATACCGGACAACAGTTAATCGGCATCTTGCACCACTCGATCGAGCGCAATC
Organism: Chamaesiphon sp.; assembly: GCF_041737865.1. Classification (NCBI taxonomy): domain Bacteria; kingdom Bacillati; phylum Cyanobacteriota; class Cyanophyceae; order Gomontiellales; family Chamaesiphonaceae; genus Chamaesiphon; species Chamaesiphon sp. Next base: position 13,143 of record NZ_JBGSQZ010000046.1, on the reverse strand, counting down.
TTCCAGTGTATATCGCTCTCTTCTGCGGTTTAGAATTGGGTGCCATGAGTCATTATAGTAGTGATTGGTTGGTATCTACATATAAGCGATTCGCCAAAGGCAAAACTAAGGCGCAGAGGGCGCAGAGGGGGAAGAGAACGCACAGAGGGAACTAGAGGAGGAAATTAATCAGCAGAGATCCTTACAGATCGACTCTCTGCGTTCTCTCCTATCTCTGCGCCCTCCGCGCTAGACGATCTCCAATACCTCCCCTTTGAGCATCCGTTTGGCGGCATCAAGTAGAGCTTCTTCCAAGTATGGTTTGATAAAGTAGCCACTAGCACCGAGTTGGGAGGCGATCTGACGGTGACGATCGCTACCACGTGAAGTCAGCATCGCAATCGGTATTTTGATGAGGGCGGGATCTTTCTGGATGCGGGAGAGGAATTCTAGCCCATCCATCCGAGGCATCTCAATATCACAGAAGACGATATCGCAGGGTAGACCAGCTCTGAGCTTGTCCCAGGCTTCCTGACCATCGCGAGCCTGTTCGACACGGTACCCAGCCCGTTTGAAGGTCAATGAGAGCAATTCTCGGACGGTGATGGAGTCATCGACGATCAGTACCATTGATTCGCGGACTTCGACAGCCGGAACTGTCATTTGAGATGTCCATTCAGTCGAAACCTTCCGAGAGAGCGTACCTTTGGCGAGGGCGATCAATTCCATTACGTCCGCGATCGGAATGATCCGACCATCCCCCATCACTGTCGCTCCAGCAATCCCTAGTGGCTTGGATGCTGGCCCCTGAAGGGGTTTGATTGCGATTTCTTGGTCGCCAGTAATTTTATCGACTTGAATGGCGATTAAGTTGCCATCACTGCGGAGAATCAGGATCGAAACTAGATCGCTATCATCTTCATTTGCAGTGTAGAAATTGTTGCGCGCCAGAGGACGATTGAATTCCAGCAAGTCAGATAGGGGTTTGAATGGCATCAGTTCATCGCGCCAGAAAATGCACTGTTCGCCATTACTATTGACTTGAATCTGTTCGGGGCTGACATTTTGGGTATCCTCAATCCCATCCATTGGAAAGGCGATATTGCTCTTATTATTGACAGCAATCAACGCTTTGGCGATACTCAGTGCCAGTGGTAGCCGGATTGTGAAGGTCGTACCGATGCCGAGCTGCGATGTGGTAGCGATCGTCCCCCGAATTTCGGTGATACTAGTACGGACAACATCCATCCCTACTCCACGTCCAGCGAGTTCATCAGCTACATCTTTAGTAGAGAAACTGGGTAAAAATAGCAGTTCGTAGACTTCATTGTTGGATATTGTTGCTGCTTGCTGGGAGGTAATAATCCCCTTTTCGATCGCTTTGGCTTTCACCCGTTCGGTATCGATGCCTGCACCATCATCGGAGATAGAGATAATGGTTTGGTTTCCTTGGTGGAGGGCGCGAATCGTGATTTTTCCGACGTTCGGTTTATGATTAGTCAGTCTGGTTTCGGCGGATTCTATCCCATGTGCGATCGCGTTGTTTACCATATGAATCAACGGTTCAGTTAGACTTTCGAGGATGACTTTATCGATGAGAGTATCCCGTCCTTCGACGCTCAGTTCGACCTCTTTGCCATATCTGAGACCATTATCCCGGACTCCGCGCTGGAGCCTGTCGGCTGTCTGAGCAAAGGGCACCATCCGCGATTTGGTCAAATCTTCCTGAAGCTGTCCGGTAATCTGTCTGAGGGTACGGGTGACTTCGGTACTACCATCGACGACGAATTCAATATCCGCAGTGGACTCGCGCACTCTGACAGTCAACTCGATCATCTTTTGGGACAGCAAGTGAATCGGCGTAAATCGATCCATCTCTAGCGGATCGTATTCGATCGATGTATCATCTATCGCCAAATCTTCGTTATTAAGTTGAGGATTGGGGATGGTGGCTTTATATTGCTGGCGGCTGGCGACGAGGGAATTTTCCATCAAAGATCGCTCGTAGAGATCCTGCATCCGCTTCCCAACTTCATTGAGCTTTTGGACTTCAGAGAGCAGTTTTTCGACAAACTGGCGCATCCGATTTTGGTCTTGCTCTAGTGTGTTGCGGTTGACGACGAGTTCCCCGACTAAGTTGTTGAGGTTGTTTAGATGTCTGACTGACACCCGCATCGTTTGCTCGAATGTCCGCGATTGTTTCGATCGACGTTCGGTTGGCTCGCGCTCGGTGCTGGGTGCAGGTGAATTGACTAGCGGTGGTGTAGGGTTTGGAGCGGTTTCGCCCAATAACTCATCCAGGTTGATCGCTGGCTCGAACGCTGGGTTTGCCATCAGAGCGTCGAGATCGTTAAATGCCGATCCCCCTCCAGTCAGGGCTACGACACTCCCGACACCGAGTGCCATTCCTAGCAGTGCGTCCAAATCTCCTGTATCTGTCAGGTTTGACGGAGATTGCTCATCAAACATCTTCCCCAAATCTGTCAATTCATCACTGGTGACTTCGGCACTTAGTGCCTCAAAATTGAAATCTAAGTCAGCAAAATTATCGACGTTTGCAGATTGTACTACTGGTAGCTGCTCTTGAAAAGATTCGATCTCTAAATTTCCTTCATCTAGGATACTAAAATCTAGATCTCCAAACGCATCACTACCAGATGATTCTAAACCTAAATCGGCAATATTAAAAATATCTAGATTGAGATCGATCTCATCATTAATATTGGGTATATTTAGATCTACTAACGAATTTTCGGCTAAGTGGTCTAGATCGAGATCTGAAGGATTGATGTCTGGTGCTGCTACTCGCTCCTCTAGTGGTGAAGTTGCACTAAATACAGATATTTCGGCAAGTGGTTCGCTATCATCGATAAAATCCAGATCTAAGCCTGCAAAATCATCCTCATTAAATAGTTTCGCACTCGCTCCACTAGCATCGAAGAAGTCTAGATCTAAATCTGAAAAATTATTACTACTTTGAGGCTCAATCTCTAAATCTATAAACGTATTGTCGATCGCCGAATTTACCTCTAGGTTGTTAATACTCAACGGATTGAGATTCAATTCATTGGAACCGATATCTGAATCTGGAAGATCGAAACAACTAAAATCTAAGTCTGCAAAATCACTATTTACAGCCGAGCCTATTGCTAAATCGTTATTACCAGAAGAACTAAAATCCAATCCAAACTCGTCGCCAACACAAGGATCGATAGTTGTGCCACTGTAACCGAGAGGATTGATATCTAAACCTGCGAAATCATCGATCGAGTCTCCAACTGAATTGCTATTGAGAATATCTAATTGCAGATCGTCAAAATCATCAATCTCAAATTGTGCGACTGAGTTGTGCAGGGAATCGATCGATTCAGGAATAGTTAAATCGTCAGCGATCGTCAACGATAATGGCCGACGGTTTAACTCTTCAAAATATAACAGATCGGAAGTCGCTGAAGCGATCCCATTAGTAACCTGAAGAAGATCGGAATTTGGCCGATCGAAGTTGGTAAGATCGCCCAACGCGGGAGCCTGCAAGTCGTCCACGATCGAGGCGATCGGTGCTACTACATTCTCAACTGGCGGCGGTGCTAATTCAGACCAATTTTCAGGTGCGGCGATCGTCGGAAATAGTGTACTAATCGGGCGATCTAGACCAAAATCTGGTGCAGAGACATCTAGATCTAATAGAGAAAGATCGGGCTGAAGTTCGTAGTCCTCGCGGTCGATCGAATCTAGATTTAGATATGGAGGCTCGACGGCTACTCGCTCCGACCAAAAATTACTAGCTAGATCGTCGATCCCGTCTAGATCGGGAGTATAAAATGTTTCTTCATCATGTTCGGCGATCGCTGGAGTTATGTCTGTGCCAGTTGTTACTTGCTCGATTGCCACAGCCAGATCGTTCGCTGAGAGGATGTCAAGTGGGGATGGTTCAAACAGTTGTGAGTAAAATTTGTCGGTAGTGATATCGCCCAATAACGTGGGTTCGAGCGGCTCATGCTCAGATCCGCCGACGATGAAATTCTCATCCTGCATCCAAGTACCTTCATTAGGTACGTCGAGTAAGTTCATAAACTCGTTCAATTCCATCGCCTCTGGATCGAATTCTGCGGCTGGAATAGCAAATAGATCGACATTGACGGGTTCTAGTCGAAGATTAATCGATAATAAATCGGCAACTTGGGCAGGATCGCTCTGAGCTACAGGATGGTGGGTAACTAAGTCATTAGGATGATTTGTGCGAGTATTAGCGACGCTCCCATGAGGAACGTCGATCAGAGCCTCTAAATCAGGTGTGATCCCGATGGCTTGATGGCGATCGGCTAAAACTAGGACTTGTGCTTGTTTGACAGCGATCCTGATACTTTCGCCCAGTTGAGGTAGCGCATTAGCTGGATTGGCGATCGCCAATCGACAAGCTGTAAGTAAATTTGTCCATTCTAGAAACTCAAAATTTTCGCCGAGATTTCCCAATTTTTGGCAAATTTGCTGGATTTGGGTACGGATTTCAGGTCGATCTGATTGTGGGCACAGATCGATGATTTCAGCTAGTTTGCGGGTAACATATTCCCCAAATACCTGTTCTAGAGCGGGATCTCGCTCGACTCGTTCGTTGATGACTGGTGCCAAGGTAGGATTGCTAGTGGCAACTAAATGCTGGAGATAGGCTCGGAGTTGTTCAAATACCGGATCGCCGATCGGATCGGCAGCAGCAGGATCTTGGTGATAAGGATCGCTAGCAACTCGAATCCGCTCGATCCCTGCCTGTAAAAAACTAAAGCTGGCTAAAAATAGCGATTGAAGGTGGCTGTCTACCTCAATTTGCGGCTGTTCTTTGAGTAGTTTAAAGTTGGCTTCAAATTGGTTGCCAATTTTTTGAACGTCAGGTAGTCCCAACATGGCAGCACTACCTTTGATCGAATGTGCCGCCCGAAATAATTCGCGAATCATCGCCGGCTGTCTAACTGTTTCTGGCAGTTTGCGTAAGCCTTGCTCGATCGTGTGTAAGTGTTCGCTAGCTTCTTCTAAAAAGTAGCCCAGGATGCGATCGTGTTCCATAACTAGGGGTAGGGGTGAGGAAAGTGGATGGTGAATGGTGGATGGTGGAGAGTGGATGGTGGATGGTGGTAGCCTGCCGTAAGCGCAGTGTGGATGGTGACAATTAGCAGATGGAGAGTAAATTTACGATTTATTCCCCATTCACCATCCACCATTCACCATTCACTTTCCACAATTATTCAACTTTAAATCGCTCGACATAAGTAAGCAGGTTCCGAGCGACGACTACGAGATTTTCGAGAGATGAAGATACCTTCTGAGCTTCTTGGGAAGTTGACTGAGCTTGGATTTCGACTGATTGCATGACTTCTGTTACTGCTTTAGAAGTTTCACGTTGCTCGATCGTATCTGAAGTAATCGATCGGACTAGTGCATCGATCCGATTGGATACTTGAATGATGTCATCGAGCGATCGCTTGGCTTGTTCTGCTAGTTTAGTACCCTGAATAACTTGTTGTGTACCCTGCTCCATCGCTGCCATTACCGAACCCGTCTCACTTTGGATTTGGAGTACGATATGCTCGATTTCTTTGAGAGCTTTAGCACTTCTGTCAGCTAGCTGGCGGACTTCATCAGCGACGATCGCAAATCCTTTACCCGATTCTCCCGCTCTAGCTGCCTCGATACTGGCATTGAGCGCGAGTAAGTTAGTTCTAGAAGCAATTTGGGAAATTACCGAGACGATTTGGGAAATTTGTTGCGAAGACTCAGCTAGACGCTTGACTTTTCGAGTACTTTCTGCTACTGTTTCGCGAATCTCTTGAATACCTGCTACCGTCCGTTCTACCGCTTCACCACCTCTGAGGGCGGTAGCCGATGCTGTCCGCGCTACTTCTTCTGATTCGCGGGCACTTTCAGCTACCCGTTTGATCGAGGCAGTCATCATTTGGACAGAGTTCACAGTTACAGCTAGTTCTTCAGCTTGACTGAGCGCGTCCGAAGATAACCGTCGAGCAAATGCTTCACTCTCGGTTGAACTTTGGTTGACCTGAACTGCGGCAACTTGTACCTGTTGGACGATCTGTCTGAGACTATCGATCGTTAGGTTAAAAGAGTCCGCAACCGCACCTAGTACGTCGGCGGTGACTTCAGCTTTGACGGTCAGATCTCCCCGCGCCGCGCCCTCTACATCGTCGAGGAGGCGAATTACTTGGCGTTGGAGTTCATCTTTGGCTAGTTCCATCTCTCGTGCCTTGCGTTGGGCATCGGAGTTACTAGTTATCACAGATTGCAACATGTAGTTGAAAGATGAAGACAACAGACCCAATTCATCCTGCGAAGAGACAGTAGCGCGGGCAGCCATATTGCCCTGAGCAACTTGTTCAAAATTGGATTGCAGGTCTCTAACACTGCGGCTCACCTGCTTGGTATAGCTACCCATCAGGACTCTGGCGATCCCAAAACTCGCCAGACCACCCAAGACCATCGCGATCGCCCCAGTCCGCTGGAGGAGCGGGAGCGCGGCTTTATCCTTGGCATCGAGCGTCAGGCTAGTCGCAAAAGTAGCTCCAGCGATCGCGATCGCCGCACCCAATCCAGCGGCCCCAGAAATCAGCCACTGTTTCTTCTGGAATGAGGCATTTTCAAACGGTGCAAACATACCTTTTGCCGGAGGGATATTGGTCATCAGAGAACTATCCTCACGATAGAGACTACTCATGGCTTCGGGTGGTTGATTTTTGATCCCAGAGATCGACACCCCATTGATAAATGTCGAACTATCATCAAACATACCCGAAGATTTGGGTGGCTGGATCGAGGATGGTGCGGGCTGTTCGAGAAAATTGTCTGGCAGATCGAAAAATCCAGATTGTGTGCCACCACCGCTATCGGAAATTGAAGCTAATTCAGGCTCGATCGGCTCAAACTGGCGATTAGAGGATGATTCGATCGATGCCCTGGGAGTAGTAAATCCTGACTGTGGTTGAAAAGCTGCTTGAAAAGTTGCCGCCACGCCCACATCTGGCGCAGCGTCATCAGGATGATATAGATTACCATTTGCGCGATCTGGTCGAGCGTTCTGTTCGTCCATCCAATTGGGCAGTTCGGCAGCATGACCCGTTGGGGGCCAAGCCGTTGGTAGCGCACCGCTGATTTCATTGAGAGCATCGGAGATATCTTCGACTGAAAACTCGGCTTTGAGGGGATTCTCTTCGCTAGCAACTGGTTCGACACGATGATTTGAGAAAATCATCGTCGGACGATTAGCTCGATTTGACTCATCGTCTTCAGCTTCACTTTGGGATGGTAGATTGTCAGTCAAAGGGTTTGTGGGACGCTGAGATTCCGATGTGGCGATCGGCGTGCTGTCAAACGTAGAAGATCGATCCGGCTCGAAGGTTGCAAAAGCGCGACGGGCTGCTGGCGAGACATTAAAAAATCCAGTGTCATCCGCAGCTTCAGTTGTGGTTGCTAGCGGTACGCCCAATTCGGTAGGTTCGCTGCCCTCTTTGTTATATCCAAAGGCAAAAGCATCAGTGAGAGTTTCTTGTTCGTTATTATAAAAACCCGTCGCTACTTGGGGCTTTTGACCGATCGCATTAGCGTCACCCGTGAAAAAATCTGTAGATTGACTCGGAAACAGTTGCCCCGACATATCTACATTAAAATTGAGAGCTGCAAGGTCGAAATCTTCATCAGCGGTGAGATCTTCTGGTTGTCGCCAAGTTAGTAACTCGGCTGAATCAGCACTAGTATCGCGATAATGTCCGCCAGAATCACCATCATTGAATTGCTGCGGGTGGCGAGATCCGATCTGACTCAAACAAGAATTAGCATATTCCAATCCACTGTGAGCAAATTGCAGAAATTCAGGATCGCTGGAAATACTAATTACGTATTCATACTCTTTTTTGCCAATTTCATATTGGTACAAACCATAACAATAAATATGTCCTCGGAGTAGTCGGACACTAGGATCGTTATAAAATTTATTAACTAAAGTATCGATAATCGATGCAGCTTTTTCATAATTACCTTGGAGGTAAGCAGCTTCGGCTAGTTGATAATCTTGAGTATAGTCTTGAGTGTAATCGGGGTTAGAAATCATTTTTTTCCTACTGTAACTGGCTGATTTTATAAAATATGGATGTTTTCTATAAGTTTCATACTCTGACCGAAACTAATCTAATGCTAAAGATTACTGGAGAATGGAAGTCATCCACAGATCGAACTATGAAGTGTTGACTAAAAAACTATTAAATAGTCCATTGAGAAGAGCGGAGGATCGCCACTCGATCTAATAATCTTAGTCCTGGGGCAGTCCCTGTCGTCGGATACACTCCCTTGACAAAACTACGCATAGCTGCTGGAACATCGCGATCTGGAGGGAGCATCCGGCTGATATCCAACCATTCTGTATTAGCCACTGTATGAACGGCAAAACCCATCACTAGTTCTTGGTCTTCCACAATTAGCATAGAAACTTCATTTTGATTGGTATTTACCAACACTCGATCGCCTAGAAATTGACCGAGATCTGCTACCCAAATTACTTGTCCCCGCCAATTGTATGTGCCGAGGAAAAAAGGTGAAGAATTGGGAATCGGCGCAATCCGATCGAAATAAACTGACATTACCTCGCGGACACCAGAAGCAATCAGCGCGAATTCATTACCAGAGGGCACATCAAAGCGCAAACACAACTCTCCATCTCGGCTTCCGACAGTCACATCGGTATTGTCGGGAGGATGATCGCTAGTGAGAAAATCTAAATTGAGAACCATCAGATCTATCCTAATTTCGCAATAACTGTTTGATCGTACTCAGCAATTCCACTGGCTCAAAAGGTTTGCAGACATAAGCATCTGCACCTTGCCGCATTCCCCAATGTTTATCAAAATCTTCGCTTTTGGAACTACACAAAATCACCGGAACATTTTGAGTTTTGGGATTGGATTTGAGTGTTCGACAAACTTCATAACCATTCATCTTGGGCATCACCACATCGAGTACTACAATATCTGGGATGATTTCCAGTGCAACTGCTACAGCTTGTTCGCCATCCGTGGCGACATTTACTGTCATTCCACTAGCTAGGAGTAGCTCTTTGATCATTTCCCGCTGAGCGGTACTATCATCCACAACTAGAACTGTTTTCATATATCTGTTAATCGATCGGGTGAATAGAAACTGAGGTCGTAAACATGGAGAATGGGCGATCTTTAAACATCATCAGGATTCATTGATAATACCGATCGGGACCTGGTAGTGGCTACTAAATCCGGTGGTCGATCTCGTAGCCAGTAACAACCAACACAATATCGCTGACGTCAATCTGCGAAAGGAGGCAAATCTCGAATCTCTCAAAACAGCGACGCTCGATTCTCTTGCAGAGACGCTTTGCGAACGAACCCAACTGAGATGGCACAGTGTGGGTATCGATCTACATTATGTCCGTTACATTCAGTTTTCCCACACATTGACTAGTTTGTTGCATTATCTCCAAGATCGCTAAAAAAATTAGTTGGGTTTTATGCTGATGACAGCAGCCAGTCGATGTATATATAGTTATTAGTGATGGCATCCCTCTAATTGAGACAAAGCTTAATGTGACTCAGAGCGGTGTTGACATCGATCTCACCATTGCCCCAGATGCTGGGAACGGCGCAGCCTCTGGGCTGGATCATCGCTAATCCGTCCGAGTCAATTTCATCCAATCGGCGAAATTCGCTGTTTGGGGTTTGTGAACGATCTCTCTACCACATCCGTTTTTGAGTAAAACAACAAAAGCGGTTAAAACTGTCTGTTGGCTCAGATTTATCATATGGATTAACTTATTTGATTCTGGATGCCCGACAAAACCTCAATTTGTTTACATAAGACAAGGGAATATTAACGTGTTGTATCTAGCAGAAGTCCAAAAACCAAGATCTGGGTTTAATATCGGCGGGAGAAGTAAGCCCGAACTCAAACTATTGGCTTGTCAGCGTACCGAACAGAATTGGAGTGCCATTCCTGGTGAAGAGCTACTCACCGCTCCTGATGAAGTTAATGGCTACAATCCTGGCGTCTTGGTACTGGTAGATATGAATGCCAATCGCCAAATTCAGTCCCCATTGCGGGATGCTGGCAAGCATTTGGTCGGTATTCTCCAAAATCTCTCACGGCAAATTGAAAAGTACAAAAAAGAAGCTGACGAAATTGAAAGCTGGCGGCAGTCACTGAGCTTGCAAAGTCAACAATTGCAACTGCGTCAGGAAGAAATTTATGGACGGGAAGAAGATTTAGAACACACCCGCGCCGAACTCGACAGGCTGACGCAAGCAGCACAAGCTATCGAAGTGACACTCGGACAACACGAGCAATCTCGCCAAGAGCTAGCCACCCAATGGGAACAATTGCGCGAGAAAGAGCAGTATCTCGACAGGCAGCAGCAGTCGATAGGTGGATTGAGCGAACAACAAGTCGCCGAAATTCGCATGGCTCTACATCAGTTGGGTGGTACCTCCAGCACACTCGATCCGCACCAACTCGAAACAACTGCTCGATCGATCGAAGTTCAACAAGATCTGCTCAATCGACACTGGGAGCAATTTCATCACCAACAACAACAGGTAATCGAAACTCAAGTCGAACTCGATCTCCAGCAGCAGGAAATCGAGCGGAGCAAGCAACAACTACAAGAACTGCAAACTGCCCTCGAAGCAACCCAAACTGATTGGGAAGTACAACAACGAACGCTAAGTATGCAGCAAGAATACCTCCAACGTCTTAATGTTCGGATCGGGATCGAGCAAGAAAATTATCAGAAAATTTATCTGATGTCTAAAGGTGGTGCCGATGTTGGGGAGACCCAAATTGACCTCGAACATTTGCAAACAATCCCAATTAGTGAATTACAGATAATTGTCGAAAATCTGCAAACAGAAGTCAATCGATCGGTACAATTTGTCCATTTAGAAGAAGAAGAACTTCAAGAAAAGCAAGTCGCGATCGACGAACTTCATCAAGCAATCTTAGTGGCAAATGAGTTCGACAAGCTCAAATTAGAAGTCGATCTCGCTGACGAGCAAGATGGCTACAATATGCTCGACCATACTCTGGACGGTCAACGTCAAACCATGCGAGAACGCCAAGCTTTTCTGCAAGTTCACAATCGATTCCTCCGCCAACGTCAAGGTCATCTACCTGAAGGCTCAGATCGCTCTCAAATTGAATGGGAGTCGATTTTGCATATATTAGATAGCCAACGCCAACAGCAGCATTCAGAGCTAACCCAGACCGAAATCGAGATCCACAACTTACGGCTAACGATCGAGCAAACCAAAGCCAAAATCGAACAACAAGTAGAGACTTATCTCCAAGAATCTAAACAAGTCCAATCACTCGAACACCAACATCAATCCACAAAACAACTAGCTACAGAACTAGTTGCCAAAATCAATTTGTACGAACAAATAATCGAACCATTGCAAGACCATCTCAATACATTTAAACATCAATTGGGTAGCTTGGCTGATGCCACTGGACACCAACCAGAAAATCAACAGGCAATGCAACAAATTGAAACTCTACTGAATAATTTAGTACACGGTATGCCAATGGATAGTTGATAATTGATAATCGATCGTTGGTGCGTTACGCGTGAGCCTAACACACCCAACAAATTTCTTATGTTGTAGGGTGTGTTAGGCTCAAGCCGTAACGCACCAATATGCTGTTTTCGTCCAAAACTTCCCCTAAAGCCTAAAGCCTGACTTTCGCAAGAAGTCTATTGTTGTTTGCTACCGAAATGCCAAATAACTTTACCCACGATCGCCTCACGAGCGATCGTGCTGCCAGTCAAACTGTTACGATTATCACCGATGACAAAATAGCTATTAGTAGGTACTATAATTGATGCACTCAGAGCTGGATTAGATCGATTAATATAATCTTCGCGGTAGAGTTTACCATCGATATAAACTCTACCGTTTTCGATCGTAACTGTTTCGCCTGGTAATCCGATCGTTCGCTGTACTAGTGGGGGCGTCTCTGGCGACAGAGAATTGGGATCGAAGACAATAATATCTCCTCGCTGTGGTAATTGAGTTTGATAAATAGTTCTGTCAACTACAATCCGATCGGTCGGTTTTAAAGTCGGCAGCATATTTTCAGATGGTAAAGAATAATATTTAATTACCTCATCACATCTTTCGATCGATCGCATCTGCGCTTCTGGTAATTCGATTTCTTTGACTTTACTCAAGCCCCCTTGGATGAGTGTTTTGACAATAGACATACACTCAGCAGCTTTCGGTAGCGGGATCTGGGTATTTGGAGCAGGGGGAAACTTTACTCGACATTGGGTGAGAATATGTCGATCTCGATCGGAAATATGCCAACTACTAGAGCGTACTTTCTCAACAACTTCCTCAAATATTCTCAAGTAAAAAGGCTCTGAATATACTGGAGCTGGGGATGAGGACACATCACTCCAGCCAGGTTCCGCCATCGCACCCAATATAACTAATAAAATCGTCAATTATTGCCAGGATTGTCCAATTATTGCCATGAGTAGGGATGAGGAAATAGTTAAAATAATTGATAGTTGATAATTGATAATTGATAATTCGGTTGTCCTGTTGGGAATTTCAAACCCGAAGCCATAGCTGCTGTTCTTCGTTGAGTAACTTCGGTGGGTACTTTTACTCGTACCTTGCACCAAACAGTGGAATTTACCACCTAAAAATCTGACCCAGAACCGACGATACATTCGATCGACTATAATATACTTGCACTGACTGCCACACAACGCCAAATCGCTCTGTTCTCACCTAGCCCCTATCCCCACATGACTCCCGTAAATCGAAGCTATCACATCACCACCTTTGGCTGTCAGATGAACAAAGCTGATTCCGAGCGGATGGGTGGGATACTAGAAGACATGGGATTTCACTGGTCGGACGATCCTTTCACATCGGATCTGGTACTCTACAATACCTGCACGATTCGCGACCTTGCCGAACAAAAAGTTTACTCTTATTTAGCTACCCAGATGGGAATCCCCACACCATAGCGTACCCGCTTGGTGTGGGATGAAAGGCGCGTGAGCAAACGATTCCACCCGACTAGAATCCAACAAGCGCAGCTCTTGGCGAGTAGTCGGGTGGATGAGCAAGCGAA
>NZ_JBGSQZ010000039.1:0-11170 GCF_041737865.1 Chamaesiphon sp. | reverse complement strand
TTCGCTTGGCGTGGTCGCGATTTGTTTTCCGCTTTTTGGGCATTGGTCAAACTCAGTTCTAACTCTGTGCTAGTCTGAGTTTGACATCTTTTCTTTCCCCTCTTGACAAACCTCGACTTTTCTTAACTTGTCACGCATCGGGTGCCCCGCCTAGCACTAAAGCCGCAGCAGCGTTCATCCCCACCGTTGAAACGGGGGGATGAACGCCCGCCTTTCGGTAAATTCTTTGCTAATCCGTCATGCCCGCATCCTCTTGGCTGATGGGGAATGGCTAGTACTAGACGGGTTATCCGGTTTAGACGATCGTCAATGGGCATATTGTCTACGAACAGGGGACGATTCGATCGCAGATTAAAGGCAAGGCTTTGAGATTTGATAACATCACCTGAAATCTCCACAGCTAAAAGATATCAAAACTCGATCCCGATCTAGTGACTACATTGTTGTGCAAGTCAAAATATGGTACAATAGTACTATGCAGTAACTGACGATCTCACTTCTAGCAGGAGCAAAAACTCAGATGAAGCTAAGTAAAATCGATTTAAGCAGCTTGAGAGCGATCGCGCATGATGAGAATGGACTCAAGCTGCTAATTGAGCGCGAAGAGGAGATCGAATATATTGAAATTTCCGCTCCATTAGCAGCTTATGAAGGCTTGCAGCTACTCGATCGAATTATTGCCTCTACTACTGCGATTGAGCCTGGGGAAGAACCGATTGAGATGTTACCCGCCTGTTCGACAATGGCTGCTCAAGTCGGCTACGATCGCGATCGCGAGATCCTGCAAATTGAGTTTAACAGCGGCGCAGTCTACCAATATTCAGCAGTCGAGCCAGAAATTTGGGAAGACCTCCAAGCGACTGATTCGATCGGGAGCTTTTATAATCAAGAAATTAAAGGCTATTACCCATCCACCAGAATCGATTGATTACAGTCAGATCGGTAATCGATCTAATTCTAGGACTTATGACTGGACTTTACTAGCGATTTAGTGCGATCGACTAATTTGCCAATCTTCACTCGCTTGAAGATATCGTGGAGCAGCACGTAAAAGCAAGGGATGATAAATAGCGTTAGCATGGTGGCTAGAGTCAAGCCAGAAAAAACGACAATCCCCAATGGCTGCAAGAATTCTGACCCTTCGCCGATCCCTAGTGCGAGGGGAAATAGTCCCAGCACGGTGGTGACAGTAGTCATCAGGATCGGGCGGAGGCGTTCGGGTGCGGCTTTGAGGATGGCGGTGGGTCGATCGAGTCCTTCTTCTTGACGAATCTGGTTGGCGGTTTCCACCATGATGATCGCGTTATTGACGACAATCCCGACGAGCAATACCGCACCGACAACGACGGTAATGCCGATCGCGGTTTGGGTGACATATAAGCCTAATAATCCCCCAACTAGTGCTAAGGGGACGGTCAAAATAATTACCAGCGGATCGATAATCGAGTTGTATTGGACTGCCATCACCACGAATACCAAAAAGGCGGCTAAACTGCCGAGGGAGACTAATGCGCTTTGGAGTTCTTGATTGGTTTTTCCCGCATAGCTGGGCAGGAGGGTCACACCAGCGGGTAGCTTCAGCTCGGAGACGACTTGCTGGACTTCAGTGAGGGCGGCACCTAGACTCGCTCCTCTGTTGAGGTTCCCCGCGATAATAAATACTGGGCGTTGGTCGATGCGTTGAATCTCCCCTGGAGCCTGTCCCTCGGAAATCGTGGCAACATCGCTCAATCGCACTAAGGAATTGTTGTTGACAAATAGTGGGAGTTGTGCGAGCTGAGATGGCTGTTTGAGTAAGGATTGGTTCAACCGGACGCGGACATCGACTAGCCGCTCGCCCCGCTGTAGCTGGGTCGGCACAGAACCTTCGATCGCGGTTTGAATCGTGCTACCGATCGATTGAGTGGTCAGACCCAACTCGTTGGCACGTTCCCAATTGGGGCGAATTTGGATTTCAGGCTGGCGATCGTCGGCATCGGGACGGAAAGCGGATAATTTGACTCGATCGTCCAGTGCTGCCAATACTTGCCTTCCGGCTTGTCTGAGGACTTCAGCGTCTTGCCCCTGGAGGACGACATCGACTTCCGCGCCGCGCACTGGTGAATTATTTAAGATCAGACCGCGTACCGATCCGGCAGTTACTCGCACCCGAATTCCAGCTAAGTTAAGCCGATTTAGTTGCTGGGTGGTGCGCTCGGTAAATTCCTGCACGTCGCTACCTGACTTGAGGGTGACACTACCCGTACTGCGGGAGGGATTGGAAGATACGGTATTGGCAAACAACGAACCGCCAGCGGTGGTAAACACATATTCGGTTTCTGGTTGTTTGAGCAGTACATCGTCAACCGCTGCCATCACGCGACGATTGGTAGCTATTGAGATCCCTGGTGGAAATTGGACGGAGACATTCGCCTGTCCCGTACTAATGCGGGGGAGAATTTCTTGGGGAATCTGCCCCGCCATAAGTGCGCCACTACCGCCCAAGAGGACGAATGCTGTGACGACGACGATCGCAGGATACCGGATGACTTTGGTGAGAATATTGCCATACGATCGCGTCCCACCTTCGAGCCGCTGATTGAATGCTCGTAATACCCACAGCCGATTTAAGCCACTCGATCGCTCGATCGCAAATAACCGCGCTGACAGCATGGGGACGACAGTCAAGGCGACAATTAGTGAAGCGGCTACCGCAAAGCAGATCGTCAGAATGAGTTCATTAAATAGTAAGGAAATAAAACCACCCACCAGGATGAAAGGTAATACCGAAACTAAGTTGGCAGCCGTAGAGGCAACTAGGGAGGATTCTACTTCCTGACTACTAGCTTCGACAGCCGCGATCGCACTACTGGCATAATCATCGCTACTAGAACCATTCTGGCGGCGATCGAGTTTGAGGGCTTCGATCCGTTTGCTGACATTTTCGAGAATTACCACCGAAGTATCGATCGCTTGTCCGACACTGATTGCCAATCCTCCCAAACTAAAAATATTCAGAGAGAAACCGCTTAACTTCATCACGATCGCGGCGGCTAAAGTACACAGCGGAATCGTCAAGGCGATAATAAATGTCTGCCGCAGCGAACCCAAAAAGATAAATACCGAAATCGCCGCCAGCAGTGCACCAGATAGCCCCGACGTAATCACATCCGCCAAAGAGTTGCGGATGAACACTGACTCATCTAACGTCGGCGTAATGACCATATCCGCTGGAATCGTCCCCGATCGTCTTAACTCCTCAATCTTCAGTTTGACTGCCTCTACGACCGATACCGTATTGGCATCAGGCTGTTTCTGGACGCTGATTTTGACTGCCTTGTTACGATTGAGACTGACGAATACCCGCTCTTCTTCGGTACCATCGGTGACTGTGCCGAAATCCCGTAGATAGACTTGCTGCGCTGGGGCTGGTTGGGTAGTTGGCGTAGCAGTGGTAGTTGTGGTGGTGTTCGTCTGAGCAGTGCTACTAGCAGTCGCTTGTCCCCCACTGGCAAACGCCAGATCGCGGATCTCACTCGCATTCCCAAAGCGTCCGACTGCGCGGGTGAGGGGTTCGGTACTATCGCCGCGAATGCGTCCGCCAGAGACATCTTGGTTGCGCTGGGTGAGTTGCTCTAGGACAGTGGGTAAACTAATTCCGAGCGATTGGAGCCGATTGAGGTCGATATCGACGCGGACTTCTTCTTGCACGCCGCCAGAGACATCGGCTGAAGCCACCCCTTCGACGATACCCAGTTCGCGGGACAGTTCTTCATCAGCAAAGATGCGTAAGTCTACATCCTGGAGTGAAGGTGCTGTCAAAGCCAGTTCATAGACGGGGAGCTGGGAAGGATCGATTTTAAAGAGGCGGGGTTCTTCGATCGATTCGGGTAATTGGTTGCGGTTGCGGTTGAAGGCGGCTGTAGTGTCATTGAGGGCTTGATCGATATTACTGCCAGGATTGAAGTAGAGGTCGAGGTTGACTTGTCCTTCGCGGGTTTGGGAGTAGATCTGAACCACGCCATCGGTGGTAGACAGGGCTTCTTCCAATGGTCGGGTAATTTCATCGATCGCGACTTCTGGAGAGATCCCTGGGGCTTCCAGGCGAACGCCGATCCGAGGATAGGTAATTGATGGGAGCAGATCTACGGGCAATTGGGTGATAAAAAATATCCCGACGATGATGACGGTGAGGGTCAACATCAGGGTGCCGATATACTGGCGGATCGATAGGGTACTAAGGCTGAAGCCGGAGGATGGAGGGTTTTGCATCTATTATTATAGGGGTGAGGAAATAGCTCTTCCAATGTTCCGGCTTCCTGCGGAAAAAGAGCCTACAGCAGATGAGTGACTTCGTTCGGATGGTGTTACCCCCAACCCCACATATATGAGGGGAGCTTTTCTTGCTCCCTCCCCTCGATCGGGGGAGGGCTGGGGTGGGGTAAAGGACTACGCAACAACTCCAATAACCCAGACGAGCTTCACTGAGTAGACAAAATACTCAATCGCACCGCTTCCCCATCTTTGAGCGGTCTACCAGCGCGGGAGACATAGCGTTCGCCAGGAGCCAGCCCCGATAGAATTTGGACTTTGCCATCGAGTTGTTGACCGAGGGCTACAGATCGAGCGGTAACTTGTGACTGTTCACCTTGACGGACGACTACAAATAGCCTCCCTTTGGTACGAGCTAGTGGTGTGGTCGGATTAGGGTTGGCACTACTTGGTGTAGGTTTGGCATTGGCTCCACTAGCGGGGGGTGGATTGTCTTGCAGAGCTGAGAGGGGGATGACAACTCGATCGACTGTCGGTTGCGTCAGGCTCACCCGTGCGAGTAAGCCGCTCCCAATTCTGCCAGTTGGATTGGGAATCGTCATTTCGACAGGTACTAGCCGCGAAGTGGGATTAGCCGCAGGTGAAACCCGTGTCACCTTACCAACAAATTGCTGATTGGGAAAAGCATCCAACCGCACCTTGGCAGCTCCACCCGATCGCACCTGTGCCAAATCGAGTTCCGAAACTTGCACATTTACCTTGGCTTGGCTAAAGTCGCCCAACCGCAGCAACTCATTCCCAACCTGGACGACGTTGCCCACTTCGGTCGATCGCGTCAACACCACCCCAGACAGAGGTGATTTGAGTACTGCATATGCTCGTCGCGCTTGCTGCTGGGCGAGTACTGCCTGTTGCGCTCCGATCCGACCATTAGCGACGACGATCGCCTGTTGCTGGACGCGAACCTTTTGTTGAGCCGATCTCAATACCTGTGCGGCGGTATTTGCAAGAGTACGCGATTGCTGTCCTTGTTGGGTAGATACAGCTCCGGCTTTGGCAAGACCATCATTGCGATTCGCATCAAACTGAGCTTGTTGAAGTTCTAGCCGCGCCTGTTCTACCTGAATTCTGGCATCGCTTACCTGCGACTGAAGTTGACTGATTTCTGTGCGCCGCGACGCCAATTCGGCTTCGGCTTCGGCTGTCGTCGCACTCAATAGCGCGTCATCGATTTCTGCCAAGATTTGACCCTGCTTGACACGATCGCCCACATCCACATTTAATTTTTGGAGTTGACCCTCTGCCTGAGCGCGAATCGCTACCTCCTGCAAGGGTTGAGTCGTGCCTGTATATTCTCTCACCGATTGTAAGGGCGCGATCGTCGCGATCGCCACATCCACAGCCGCCGTCTGACTCCGCCCCCCTGCCGCAGGTCGGGTAGTTTGAGCATCAGCATCATTTTTGGGCACAGAGCAGCCCGAAAGCGCGACCGCGAATATTACGACCGTCCCCAAACGCAACATCTGTGCTAAATTTTCCCCAGGAGAGGCTGCGCCAACGAACCGATCGATCTGAGATGACTTAGACCGTAGAATCGTCTGGGAAGTAACGCCAGCAATCATAATCATGTATTAGTATCAGATTGGGTCAATAACGGTCAAATTGTAACATCACTTGATTGGATAATTCTAACAATTTTTGATAATTGTGTGGATCTATCGAGCGATAGACCTTGGAGATCGAGAGTCGGCATCGATCGAAGACGAGTGCCTACTATGCGATCGAAGTCGCTGCCTCAAGAGCAACTCACATTATTCTACTTACTTCGCATTTTGGTAAAATCTACTATAATTAGAATAGATCGATCTAAATATCCCCATATTCACCACCAAAATGTTTGCCACCGCACGTCCAACTGCTAACCCAGATCGAATTCCTGTTGATGTTGTAGCGGCAATTCAGGAATTAAAACAATCGCTCAATGCCGTCATCCTCGCACATTATTACCAGGATTCAGAGATTCAGGATGTAGCAGACTTTATTGGGGACTCACTCGAATTGTCGCGGCGAGCTGCTAGTACCGATGCTGATGTTATCGTATTTGCTGGCGTTCACTTCATGGCTGAGACTGCCAAGATTTTGAATCCAAATAAATTAGTGCTACTACCAGATTTAGCAGCGGGCTGTTCGCTGGCTGATAGTTGTCCGCCCGCTGCTTTTACAGCATTTAAAGCAAAATATCCCGACCATATTGTGATTTCTTATATCAACTGTACGGCGGAAATTAAAGCTCTGAGTGATATTATTTGCACGAGTTCTAATGCTGTAAAAATTGTCAAGCAAAT
Organism: Chamaesiphon sp.; assembly: GCF_041737865.1. Classification (NCBI taxonomy): domain Bacteria; kingdom Bacillati; phylum Cyanobacteriota; class Cyanophyceae; order Gomontiellales; family Chamaesiphonaceae; genus Chamaesiphon; species Chamaesiphon sp. The sequence continues at coordinate 4,574 of NZ_JBGSQZ010000039.1, read as the reverse complement.
TCCACCAGAACAGGGAATTATTTTTGCACCCGATCGCAATCTAGGTCGCTATGTGATGCAGCAAGCAGAGCGGGAGATGGTATTATGGCAAGGAAGTTGTATCGTGCATGAAACTTTTTCGGAGAAGAAGTTGGTACAGCTAAAAATCAACTATCCTGATGCTAAAGTCATCGCACATCCAGAGTGTGAAGAAGCAGTATTGCGTCATGCTGATTTTATCGGTTCGACAAGTGCGTTATTAAAATATACAGCCCAGAGTCAGAGCGATCGATTCATTATCGCGACAGAGCCAGGAATTATTCACCAAATGCAGAAAGTTCAACCGCTGAAACAGTTTATCCCTGCGCCGCCGATTAATAATTGTGCTTGTAATGAATGTCCGCATATGCGATTGAATACATTAGAAAAATTATATCTGGCAATGAAGACTCGATCGCCAGAGATTACGATGGCTGAAGATGTCCGGCTAGCAGCTTTACGTCCAATCCAAAAAATGTTGGAGATGAGTTGAATTAATTGATAATTGATAATGCGTAGCCTCTAGCGACAGTATGCCCGCCATCTATGATTAAACTGCTCAAATAGGATCGCTATCATCTGCCGACTAGGTTTCGCTCCCTGGCTGAGGATAGCTGGTACGGATTAGGGCAACATTAGTAACGGTTACAAAAGAACATGACTATAGTCACGTTTTTTAATAAAAATATCGTGACTTTTGATAAGTAGAATCAGCTATGAAGTAGGACTTTAGATGGATGATAAATACACAGAGCGCGATCTAAAATTGAATCAATCTACTTAAATGTCCGATATTCAGCCTATTACTTTGACGAAAAATTTCACGTCACTATAGGATAGTTTATATATGTCAAAACTTACATCACTAGCGATCGGCTTACTGACTGCGATGGCGATCTTCCCAGCAGCTCAAGCGATGGCAGCTACTCACACAACTTCAACACTCCCAACACCATCGGCAGATCTTCAAGCCCAAGTTATTTTCAAGATCGGCCCTCAATACCGACGAGGATATGATTCTAACTGGGAGTATCGCTATCGTCGGGCAGAATGGGAGCGCAAACGTGAAGCTCGTGACCGCTGGCGGTCGGATTACTACCGCGATCGCGATTACCGCCGTGACGATCGACGAGATTATCGCCGCGACTACCGTTACTATCGCTAAATCAGCCTGGTGCAAGCATCTGAACCGATATCACCGAGCGATCGATAACCATCTAAAACTAGATGCGAGCGGCTGAAAAAGTAAATTTCGATCGCGATGAAGTAACACTTAGATCGGTGATAATTAGCCAAAAGAGGACGATCTAAACTAGATCGTCCTCTTTTCGATCGTGGATCGGTACGAACGAGCAGCGGTATAATGATCGATTGAGTGAGTCGCGATCGATCTCATCGCGATCCGATCGAGATTTCAACCGCGATCCATATACCACAAGCAAGCTTCGCCAGACACCCCACTACCAAAAACCTCATGACTCAAACACCCCTCTCACCCAGCCAAAATCGTCAGCTACCGCTTCAACAACCAGACAGTCTCGGTCGGTTTGGCAAATTTGGGGGGAAATATGTCCCAGAAACGCTGATGCCAGCATTACTGGAGTTTGAAGCTGACTACTATCGACATACCAAAGATCCAGAATTTCAAAAACAACTCGATGGACTACTCAAGGACTATGTCGGCAGACCTAGCCCGCTGTATTTTGCCGAACGCCTCACCGAACGTTATGCGCGTCCCGATGGCACTGGTGCCCAGATTTACCTCAAACGGGAAGACTTAAACCATACTGGTGCTCACAAAATTAATAATGCTCTGGCGCAAGTATTACTCGCCAAACGGATGGGCAAACAGCGGGTAATTGCTGAGACGGGTGCGGGACAACATGGAGTTGCTACAGCCACGGCCTGCGCTCGATTTGGGCTAGATTGTGTGATTTTCATGGGCGTTCAAGATATGGAACGCCAAGAACTCAATGTGTTTCGGATGCGGCTGCTCGGTGCCGAGGTACATCCAGTCTCGGCGGGAACTGGGACGCTCAAGGATGCGACTTCCGAAGCAATTCGGGATTGGGTCACAAATGTTGAGACGACGCACTATATCCTCGGATCGGTTGCTGGCCCTCATCCGTACCCGATGATCGTCCGTGATTTTCATGCGATTATCGGGCGGGAGACTCGCGAACAAGCGATCGAAAAATGGAACGGTTTACCAGATATTCTGCTGGCATGTATCGGCGGTGGTTCCAATGCGATGGGACTATTTCACGAGTTTGTCAATGAACCAACTGTGCGCCTAATTGGAATCGAAGCGGCTGGAGAAGGTGTGGATACCGACAAACACGCAGCAACGCTCACCAAAGGTCGTCCAGGCGTTTTACATGGGGCGATGAGTTATCTATTACAGGATAACGAGGGGCAAGTGACAGAGGCGCACTCCATTAGTGCCGGATTGGACTATCCTGGTGTAGGGCCAGAACATAGCTATTTCAAAGATTTGGGACGTGCGGAATACTACAGTGTGACCGATGTTCAAGCTTTGGATGCGTTTCAATTGTTATCCCAGTTAGAGGGTATTATACCTGCGCTCGAAACCTCCCACGCCATCGCCTATCTGGAAACTCTGTGCCCACAACTTACTGGTAGTCCCAAGATTGTCATCAATTGTTCGGGACGTGGTGACAAAGATGTTCAGACAGTTGCCAAGGTATTGAAATTTTAGTGAGTAGAGGGTAGGTAAGAAAAGGTATTCAGCGCAATCGACCGAAACAATTGACGAACCTGTAATAGACCTCCTGCGAAAGCGGAGCGATATTGGCTTTAAAATCGCTACTCTACCCCTTACCCCCTACTCACTATTCCCTACCCCCTACCCTCTACCCCCTACCCTCTAGCCCATGACTCGTTCCAGTGGAATTCTCCTGCATCCAACCTCATTACCTAGCCCATTTGGGATTGGGGATTTAGGTGAAGATGCGTACAAATTTATTGACTTTTTGCACGAAGCCCAACAGAAATATTGGCAGATTTTGCCACTAGGGCCGACAGGGTATGGAAATTCACCATACATGTGTTATTCGGCGATCGCCGGAAATCCATTATTGATTAGTCCGGTTAAACTCTTAAATGATGGATTACTCGCTCCAGCAGATTTAGAAAATCTCCCGACATTTCCGACTCATCGCATCGATTTTGCACTCGCGATCGAAGTTAAGGCTAAACTATTTCATATTGCATTCGATCGATTTCAAAACTTTGCCGATGCCGACCACAAATCTAGTTTCGACCAATTTTGTCAAAGTCAGGTTTATTGGTTAGATGATTATGCCTTATTTATGGCACTGCGAGAAGCACACGAAAATAAGAGCTGGCATCACTGGGAGTCAGAGTTGGTCAAGCGCGAACCAATTGCACTAATTCATTGGCAAAATCAACTCAAAAATCAAATTTCTTACCATAAATTCGTTCAGTTCAAGTTTTTTGAACAGTGGTCGGCGGTGAGAGATTACGCACGCGATCGCCAAGTTGAAATCATCGGTGATATTCCGATTTATGTCGCTCACGATAGTGCCGATGTCTGGGCAAATCAAGAATTCTTTGAACTCGATCCCGAAACAGGTGAAGCCGCACTGATGGCTGGCGTTCCACCAGATTACTTTAGCGAAACCGGACAATTGTGGGGAAATCCAGTTTATCACTGGGAAAATCTAGCACGTACCCAATTTAATTGGTGGATTCAAAGATTTGAATCGCTACTGAAATTAGTTGATGTGATTCGCGTCGATCACTTTCGCGGTTTCCAAGCATTTTGGGCAGTCGAACAGGGCGAAACTACAGCAATGAATGGGCAGTGGATCAAGGCTCCAGGTGCAGATTTATTTAATACCATTCAACAAAAATGGGGACATTTACCAATTCTCGCTGAAGATTTGGGCGTAATTACACCAGATGTCGAAGCTTTGCGGGATCAGTTCGGGTTTCCAGGGATGAAGATCCTCCAATTTGCATTCGGTTCGGATAATGGTAATTCGTTTTTACCGTTCAATCATGCACCTAACTTTGTTGTCTACACGGGTACCCATGATAATGATACAACTGTCGGCTGGTTTGAGAAATTAACAGGTGTCGAACGCGATCGATTATTGTTATATTCGGGCGGTGTTTGTCCAGCCGGAATTCACTGGGATATGATTCGCTTGGCAATGACTTCTGTCGCCAGTACTGCAATTTTCCCCCTCCAAGATATCCTGGGCTTGGGTGGTGCGGCGCGGATGAATTTTCCAGGTTTGGCAGAAGGTAATTGGGAATGGCGGTACGATCCGACAGTGCTCAATGATTCGATCGCATTGCGGTTGAAAAACTTAACAGCCATCTCTGGTAGAAGTAGTTATTAGACCTTCTGCGAAAGTAATTGAAGATTGGCTTGTGCTAACAACTCGATCTAATTTATCAAATTAAGTTGTTTTGAGCTATTTAAACTGTAGAACTACCCTCTACTCTCTACCCTCTGTCTTGATTCGCTGTCTTGTCGTTTTTTTATTCGGCGGCGTTTTATGCGG
>NZ_JBGSQZ010000026.1:0-24507 GCF_041737865.1 Chamaesiphon sp. | reverse complement strand
CGAAAGGTTAAAATATTCAGGGTTCTTTCTTCGAGATATAGAAATCGAAGACAGCGATTTGGGTTGAGATTTAACAAAGGTTGCTGGAATTTACAATTATGAGCTATATTTAGCTTCAGAAAAGGCGATCGCGTGATACTTTTGCAGGAGGTCTAATGACTCCTAGCTTCGCTCGAACACCGCCCTCAAATAAATTTGGGTGCTCATAGCTAAAGTTCGTTTCAACGAACTAAGTAGGGCTTGCTGAAGATCTCAGCAAGCCAATCACTGCAAGGGTTTTGAGCCTTTTTTCAGAAATTAAGTGTAAGGTTTTGACGTTGAAAGGCTCAAAACCCTTGCACTCGATCGCTTGAATCTGGCGATCGAGTGACAATATTTGCAACAAAACCATTTTTTAGCAAGGAGTTCAGGCTTTAGAACAGCATCAGGGACTAATTCAGCAAGCCCTACTTAGTTCTCTTGAGAGAACTTTAGCTATGAGCACCGAACTTCCAGTTCAGGGCGGTGTTCTAGCAGAGTAGATCGATTTTCATTATCCCAAACTCACATTAAATATCGATCGAAATTTCTATTTTTCGGCGGCTGTTGTCGGAAAGATACCTGGCTTAATTTCGAGCGATCGCACCTGTCCGGCGCGACTTACTTCTACTTTGAGAGTACGACCGATTTGACTGGCTTCTACCTGCTGCTGGACATCACTGGGAGTATCGATCGCGCTGTCGGCAACTTTGATAATAACGTCACCAGGATGAATACCGCCTGCTGCGGCAGGAGAACTAGGTACCACCTCCATTACTAATGCCCCTCGCTGGGCAGTAACTGTCGATCGCAAACGGGGGTCTTGAGCGATACCTGCTTTGAGTTCGGCGGTGAGGGGAATCATCTCTATCCCCAAATACGGATGGTTGACTTTTCCGGTGGCAAATAGTCGATCGGTTATCCGCGTTGCTGTGAGGATCGGAATCGCAAAACCTACACCTTGAGCATCTGCACGCATGGCTGTGTTCATCCCAATTACCTCACCGCTTGCGTTGAGCAAAGGGCCGCCCGAATTGCCTAGATTAGTTGCTGCATCGGTTTGAATAAAATTGACGCGCTTATCGGGGCTACCTACTTGCGAGCTAGTCCGCCCCGTCGCACTAATAATGCCCACAGTGACAGTATTGTTCAATCCTAGTGGATTGCCGATCGCAATCGCCCATTCGCCTGGGGTGAGTCGCTCTGAGTCACCTAGTTTGACGATTGGTAAATTCTGGGCATTGACTTGCAATACAGCGATATCTGTCAGTCGATCGAGTCCAACTACCTTTCCTACCAATACCTGTCCACTTTTGAGCGTGACATTGACTCGACTAGCTCCCTCAATTACATGAGCGGTGGTGACTATTTTACCATCAGCACTCAGGATAAATCCTGAACCTCTGCCCCGTTCTAGCTGTTCGTTGCTGGGTAGACGATCCAAAAAATTCTGCTTGAGGGGATTTTTTTTGATAGCTAGAGCGATTGCCTCGGTAGCATCAACTTTCACTACTGCGGGGCTGACTTTTGCCACAGCAGCGGTAATAAAGTCGCTATTTTCATTCTGGATCGATCGAGCCAAAATCGGTGGCAAGGGCATCGATAAAGGACTGGTATTACTAATCGGTAGTAGTTGCGATTGCTGTTGCTGGCGAAAGTATTTACCAAAACTCGCACCCATCCCACTACCTGCCACGATCGCGATCGTGCCTATGGCTATTTTTTTGAAGAGGATATCCATAGCGATCGATTTACAGATAGATATACTTAAATTTTCGCTCCGATCGCTGGAATACTCAAGTTCTAATACTTTTGGCTGAACTGGGATCGGCATCTTTTATCTATGGAACCCATTTGAGATCTTCTAGCCGATCGCTAGAAGATCTCAAATGGGTTCTAGACAACCCGCTCAGAATTCACCTCTGAGCATCCCCACCGAAATTGCCAGGATGACACAGCCGATAAATATGACAATTAACATCAACAGTACGGAAATTTCACCACCAGAAAGTGGTCGATCGGTCGAGTCGAGATACGCCGAAGATCGGTAGTTGTCCGGTCGGGGCTTGAGGGTTTGAAACTGGGGCTGAGACTGCATCACAAATACCCGCGAGTAGCCAATTTCCAGATCGTATGCCGCACGACGTTCGGGATGACTGATGGCAGCATAAGCTTGATTCAAAGCTTGAAACTTAACTGTGGCGGTTGCTGTGCTTAATTTGGTAGTATCGGGATGGTATTTTTTACTCAATTCCCGATAAGCGCGGCGAATTTCGATCGCCGACGCGCTAGCATGTACACCCAAGATATTGTAATAATTTTGTTGTTGATTATTCACCGGATCGCTCATTAGCTAGTAGATCTGGCGCGATAGACTAGCCCACACATACTTGCTAAAATCAGCCAAGCGTAAGTATTTAGGCGCAACTCTAAGGCGGTCACATCAGTGATATTAAATATTATAAACCCGCCAAAGGCAACTAGATAGGTAAAGAAAATTGTTCGCTCCGATCGCCATTGCAGCGGAAAGTTGAGAAACAGCAGCAGCGACTGGGCTAGAACCCAGCCGACTAGACTACAGAGCACGATCGTGGCAGGAATGCCGAGATTGGAAGATAGCATCAGCAGCAAATTGTGCGGATAGCCTAACCAAAAATGGCTGTATTCTTGATATAAGGAGCCAAAACTCTGCAACCCCCAACCAGTTACAGGACGCGCTTGGGTGAGATTCCAGGCGAACTTCCACTGCGACATACGAGTCAGTGCTTGTGGTCTGTCGGGATACATTTCATCAGTGATTCTCGCCCAAAAATAACGTGGGACGATCGATCTTAGTGGTTCTTTGAGCGGTACTGGCGCATAAGCAGCACTCAAAACCACCGTCCCAATCGTCGTCACGATCCCGACAATCCAGTACCAGCCCTGATAGATTGTAAATACTAAACTACTCAAAACTGCCCCAAACCAAGCAGCACGAGAACTAGTCAATATTAGCGACAGGCTACAAATTATTAGTACAGATGCTAACCACCACAAAGTCGGCGATTTCCACTTGAGTCCTCGATCGCCTTTAGCAGTATTTTGTTCGTAACTATCGATAAATAACCCCAAAGTAAACATAAACACCATTTGCAGATAAGCTGCCAAAGGATTGGCATGTCCGAACACCGCAGACATCCTTCCGAGCGGATTCCCGTGGGGATACATTTGGAAGATATATCCTGGAGTCCCCCAGATCGGCACAGTTGCACCGTAGCCCAATAACTGCAAAAATCCCAACAAGGCGATCGGTAAAGCTGGAATCATCATCATCCAAGCTAATTGTCGCAACTGTTCGGGCGATCGAATCAGAGTACTATAAGCCGCGAACAACGCAAAGAATGGTAAAAAATTTACTAGCCCCAATGCCGCATCACCAGGCTGGATTCCCCATAGCGATACAACAATCAGCCAAGGTGCCAATATTGCAAATCCCCAGTTCAACCGCTGCCGAACAATTTCCCGCCCGCAGTGTTGCCATGTCTTGAAGATCGCGAACAAAATAAATAGTACACCCATGCTCGGCACTAGTGGAAAAACTGCAAACCCGATCAGGGTAGATTTCCACGCCGATTGTAATTGGGGATTGGGATGCTGCCAATTCGCTCCAGGCATCAGGGATAGAAAATTAGGCATTGGATGGACGTGTCTTGATGGTGTCAGTTGCTGTGATGGCTGGATCTGGAGCCGCCAATCGATAAAAGCTGGCAATAATCCCAACTATCAACCACCATAGGGTTTGAATCTGCGGACGATACCACTCGGTATCGGTTGTACCTTGACCGAGGAGAGCTACCATGGAGACGATCGCCGCCATCAACCAAAAAGCTTGCGGATCTCGTGTCTGCCGCAACCGAGCTAAACCTTTAACGCCACAATTAAACGTGACAACGATCGTCCAGAGGAAGCAGACAAAACCTACATAGCCGATCTCGACGATCGTTTCCAGGAAGATCGAGTAGGCAGCTAGCGCACTGAAGCGGGGACTAGTTTGATAAATCGGATACATCTGCTTAAATACCCGATCTCCAGGCCCAAAGCCCCACAGCGGCCGATCTTGAATCATCTTACTGACAGCTTTCCAGACTTCGAGCCGGACATTATTACTACTATCTTTACTACCGCTAAAAATACTCAACACTCGATCGCGCAACATCGGCACTGTCAGAATTGCCACCCCACAGATGGCTAAAATCATCCCGATGGCGATCGGTAACGCCCACGATTTCCAAAATTTGGGCAACGTCGGCCGCCACCAATAGTAAACTAATCCAGCAGCCGCAAAAATCCCCAAGATCGCCCCTACCCAAGCACCGCGACAGTATGTAACCTGCAAGCAGTAGGTATTCACCACCACCATCAAAATCGCCAAGGTTTTTGGCACCCGACCGCGCCAAATAAAACAGGCTGCTACACTAAAGGCGATCGCTGGTAATAGATACCCAGCTAAAAGATTGGGATTATTGAGATAACTATATACCCGTGTGGTCTTCGCCAGTGTTGACTCAACATCCACCCAATTCCCCAACTGTTTGGCACCATAAATCGATTGATGGATACCGTAAACGCTAACGATCAGCGCGACGTGCAGGTAAATCCCGATCAGCCAGTTCCGAATCCGCGCCGAGCGACACAACCGCGCCAACATCAAAAATAATAGCAAATAAAGACCGACCAGATTTAGCCCTCTACTCGCGGCACTTTTTGCTGGTGATAAACCCGTTGAGACGGCGGAAATCCCCCAGAATATTAACAATGTGACATGAATGGGCGTGATGCCACCGCCACGATTGTCAGCCAGCGTTAGTAATACCCAAAATGCTGCTACTCCACCCATTAATAGCGCAATTGTCTCTGTAGATAGCCCTGGTGTAGAAGGTACAAAGGGCGATATTATAAATACCATCGATGTCAAGATCGCCCCAATTTCTTCACCCCAGTAGATGAACAAACTCTGCTGCTGCCAAGATTGTAAGCTTCCCACCCAGCGATGAACATAACTAACATCAACCCATTTATCGATGGATAAGTCAGATAATGTTAGGCGTTGCCAAAGAGAATTTATCACATTTAATGGGAGTTGGGATTTTTGTCGGGTGGTTAGTGTCGATCGGCAAGATGTAGATCTCAATCCAATTGAGATCTACATCTTTGGTTGAGCGTAGCTTGTGGTTGGATACTATCTAAATTTTTAGCAATCTCTGCACTCGAAATCCTTGAAAGATTACCATTTAAGTAGATTAAACTGTTCCATATCCACAGTATCGCGGTTGCGATAAATCGATAAGACGATCGCCAGTCCTACAGCAGCTTCAGCCGCTGCGATCGCAATTACAAATACTGTAAATACCTGACCCTTGATTTCGGCTGGATCGATATAGTTAGAAAAACCCATTAGGTTTAAATTAACAGCATTCAACATCAACTCGATCGACATCAATACTCGCACCGCATTTCGACTAGTTACTAGTCCATAAATACCGATACAAAATAGTGCAGCAGCTAAAATTAAAAAATACTGTAGTTGTAAAGTCATATAAATATCGATCGTTCTAAACTGCTGATTTAATTGTTTTATCCAAATTAGCGGACAGTTATCAAATTCTCACTTATTTACCAACCAATTCACGCGGACGTTCGGGTAGAGTGAGACGATCTTTTGTGGAATCACCAGCTACTAGATCGGGAATGAAATCTCTCCGAGCTAAGATAATGGCCCCTACCATCGACATCAATAATAGTACCGAAGCTAGTTCAAACGGTAGTAGAAAATCAGTAAAAAAGTGCTTTGCTAACGGCACGATTGTGCTGGCAAGCGGAACTATTGTCGTGGAAATTTTCCAGGGAGTAACGAGCGAAACAGCACTCAAAAGTGTAAATAATCCAGCACAAACTACTGCCGTAGTGCCCTGTCTGAGCCAACCATTCTTCAGTGGTTTGAAGTCCTCACGTTTATTTACCAACATGATCGCAAACAAGATTAAAACATTGACTGCTCCCACATAAACTAAGATTTGGGCAGCCGATACAAAATCAGCATTGAGGAGGATATAAATACCCGCCATGCTAATAAATACTCCACCTAATAGAAAGGCTGAATAAACAATATTAGCAAACAGAACTACGCCTAAAGCCGATCCCAACATCAAGGCTGAGAGAATGCCGAATGTGACTAACTGAACGCCTTCTGCAATTTGCATTTTCGTAACTGATTATATATTGTTGATAATTTGGAAACTTATCCTATCCCAGTGTTTCTGGGGAGGAGGATAAGTTTTCTAGTTATTTGTTACTGTTAGCACGTTGGGAACCAGCAGGCAAATCGCGAGGAGACATCACACCTTTAGGTAAGTATGCCATCGTGCGTAAGGCTGTGACCATCGGATCGTCAGTGACTTTGGTGGGAAGACGACCTAGAGCCACACTATCATAATTGAGTTCGTGGCGATCGAATGTCGCTAGTTCGTACTCTTCAGTCATTGAGAGACAATTAGTCGGACAGTACTCCACGCAATTGCCACAAAAGATACAGATGCCAAAATCGATACTGTAGCTATTGAGTTTCTTTTTCTTGCTAGCTTTGTCATACTCATAATCAACTACAGGCAAGTTGATCGGGCATACGCGCACGCAGACTTCACAAGAAATACATTTGTCAAATTCAAAATGAATCCGTCCCCGAAATCTTTCAGATGGAATTAATTTTTCATAGGGGTATTGAACCGTTACCGGACGACGCTGCATGTGATCGAATGTCACCGCCAATCCTTGACCGATATACTTAGCAGCTTGAGCGGTTTCTTTACCGTAATCGACTACTTGTTTGAGGAATTTCAGCATAATAAATAGTGATATTTTCCGACTCTAAAATCTAAAACCTAAAGCCTAAAGCCTAAAGCCTAAAGCCTAATCCCTAGCCACCAAAAGCATTTGGAAATGCCAATTTGAGTGCCGCTGTCAGCAGCAAGTTAGCTAGCGCAATGGGGAGGAGAAATTTCCAGCCCAAATTGAGAAGTTGGTCGATCCGTACGCGAGGTACAGTCCAGCGAGTGATGATCGCTAGAAAGACGAGGAAATAAGCTTTGAGGACTGTCATCGCAATTCCTAGCGACGCATCGACTACTTGAACCCAAGATGTAGCAGGATCGACACCGATTAAATTACTCAATAATTCGATTGGAATCGGACTCGACCAACCACCGAGATAGAGGATGGCGACTAATAGTGCAGACAATACTAGGTTAACGTAGGAAGCGATGTAAAACAGCGCAAATTTCATCCCCGAATATTCTGTCTGGTAGCCAGCTACCAGCTCTTCCTCAGCCTCTGGGAGGTCAAAGGGCAGACGTTCGCATTCAGCTAATGCCGAGATCCAGAAGATGACAAAACCAACAGGTTGTCGCCAGACATTCCAAGAGAGAATTCCGTATTCTGATTGTTGGTTGACGATATCGATCGTGCTGAGACTATTGGACATCATCACAATCGCGAGTACCGACAAAGCCAGCGGAATTTCGTAGCTGATCGATTGAGCTGCCGCCCGCAATCCCCCAATTAGCGAATACTTATTGTTGGACGCATATCCAGACATCAGCAAGCCAATCGGGACGATACTAGAAAAGGCAATCCACAAAAATACCCCAGTATTGACATTGGTAATTACCAAATTCTGTCCGAAGGGCACGATTAGGTATGAGATAAATACTGGTAACACGACGATAATCGGACCGATCGTAAATAGATACGGATCGGCATTGGCTGGCGTGATATCTTCTTTGAAGACCAATTTCAACCCGTCAGCAACTGGCTGCAATACGCCCAATGGCCCAGCAAATTCCGGGCCGATCCGCTGTTGAACAGCCGCCGAAATTTTACGCTCCAACCACACATTAACGAGTACGCCCACCGTGGCACCGACGATCATCAGCAACATCGGCAACGGCATCCAGATGATTTTAGCCAGTTCGGCTGAGACACCAAGGTCGCTAAGGGATTGGATAAAAGTTCCCTGAAGGTCAATTCCTGAATTCATATGTCCCTGCTTGGCTATTCACGACGGCAGAAATCCATCCTCTGAGCTTGATTTGGGTTTTCCGACGATCGAGATAAATATTAGTACAATTTTCTCTACCAGTATATCGTGGCATGGAGATTAGGCGATCGGCTACTATCCAATGGTTATCATCGATTTCGACCGCATTCAACCTCTAGGTCGATAGAGACTACAGACAATTGTGCCATCCTTGCGCGATCGAAATGATGACATATTGCCGTCTGGATCGGTAATTAAGCGATCGCGACAATCATACGATGCCGAAGATTGGACAACCCCATCGATACTCACCATCGCCTGATATTGCCAGTAATTTTTTGCACTCCGCTTAATATCTAAAATACAAATCCGCTGACTACCAACCTGACGGCAAAAATCAGCCCGAACTGGAACGATCCCGATCGACCAGAGCAACAACCCGATCGCACATAATTTAAAGAGATTTGTCAACACCTGCTACTCATTGGTCTTACCGATCGTGTACAAAGTCGATATTACCAAAGATCCGAGATTTAAGTCATCTCACATCTTGCACCAATACCTCAGGACTAGATAATAGCAGAGATCTAAGGGTACTTAGATCTCTGCCGATCGCTATATTTAACGTGAGTTCGGGTTAAGAGTTGCCTGGAGACTGTTCGCGTTGGCGTTCGTGTAGCGTCTCGAAGAGAAGCGTAGGCTCGGCTGGCGATGCAGGCGGACTTTGTGACATGAGCAACGATTTACGGAAAGTGCTTCACTTGGGGTTTCCCCAAGTGAAGCACCTTTTCAAGACAGCGAATCAAGACAACCCCCAGATCTGGGTTCTGCCCACACAAACAAAACCCGCAACCCACAAATTCTCTTCGTCTGCCGATCCGCCTATCACCAGCATCCTGAACTGACGATAATCTAGAACCTTTCCCCAATCCCAAACTGAATCCGAGTTTGAGAAAGATTATTCAGCGCATAATCGATCCGAATCGAACCAATCGGCGAATTAATGCGCAGGCCCGCACCATAACCAAAACCATTACCTGGCTTGCCCCGCAGTCCAGCGGGATCGCCTGGGACGCTACTTCCACTGCCAAGATCGCTACCATAGTCAGCAAATATCCCAGCCCCAACGATCGAGATCAGCGGAAAGCGATACTCTGCCGTAGCCTGAAAATAACTGCGTCCCGAACCGATATCTCCATCCTCATAGCCCCGGACGGAAGTACTACCACCCAAACTAAAAGCCTCATAAGGTGGTAAATCGCCCAAAACCGTGCCGCCTTGGACATTGAATAGTAGGGCTTGCGAACCAGGGGTAAAATTGATTAAACTCACAGGCACATATTGAGTGTAACTTGCTCTGGCTCTGGTCATCAGAATATTTCCAAGTCCGATCGGTACTGATTGATCTACGCCCAACTTGAGCAGCGAACCTTGAGTCGGATCGGTAAAATTATTTCGTAAATCTTGGGTCAATCCTAGCTGCACCATTAACAGATCGTCTTCTCCGGTTTTGCTGAAGGTGAGATCTCGACCGCCGATCCGAGGTACGAGCGTCCCATTCGGAATTCCATTTCCACTATTAAAGTCCTGAATGGCGACGCGTTGATACTGTACTCCGAGCGAAGCCCGCCAAGGACTATCGCTAAAAGGATCGCCATTGAGCGGACGATTGAAGGTAATCCCGCCCCCTTGGCGGATAATTGTGGGTGTATCGCCAGTATTCGAGCCGATTGGAATGCTTCCAGGCACGAACTGTGGTGTTGTTCCACCGTTAAATACTAAGGATGTCGATCGCCGTGAAAAGATATTAGTCGTATAAGATGTACGATTGGGATCGGTGGCAATCCAAGGATCGGTAAAGCTCAGATCGCCCAAGAAACCTGTCGTTCCTAATTGGACGCTAGTACCGATGGTTTGAGCATTTCCACCGACATTCGATTGGTTGTAGCTAACACTGGCAAACAACCCATTTGCCGAACTGATCCCCCCACCAGCAACGATCGAAGAAGTCTTGCGCTCGATTACATTGAACTGCAAGATCACTCTTGCCGGATCGCTTCCAGGCGCAAATGATACGCGCACATCATCAAATATCCCCAACCCATAAATCCGCCGCAGATCTTTTTCGACAGTATTCCGGTTAAAGATTTTGCCTGACTTTAACTCAGCTTCGCGAGTGACGATAAAAGGTCGAGTAATACCTGTAAATGGTTTCTTGTTCTCATCAACCAGCGCACCCTCTTTGTTCAAAAAGCGTACCTGGACATCTTCGATCAGTCCTTCCGCGATCGTTAACCTCAACGTACCGTCGGTACCGAGTTCCTCTACATCTACGACTTGCGCGAGGTTATAGCCCTGCTTTTGGTAAAGCGCGTTTAGTTGTTTGATTGCAGCTTGGAGTTCGACTGCATTTAACTGTTTGCCATACTGGGGCTGAAATAAGCTATCGATTTCTGTTTGCTTGAGGACAGAGCTACTGTCGGCTGGCAATGTCTTGATTTGGACTTGTCGTAAATTGCCATATGGTACGACTAAAAAGCTGAGTTTGACACCTTTAGGAGTATCTTCAGGAATAATCTCGACCGAGGAGAAGTCCCCCAAAGCTCGGATCGCATTGAGATTTTGCTCTAATTGTTCGCGGGTAGTTGGTTGTCCGGCTTTCACACTCAGAGCTTGACGGACTTTGGATTCTAGTGCGGGTTCTAACGACCCCTTGGGGTTCTTGATGATGATGTCTGAGACTAATACTTGTTTTTGATTAGCTGGGGACGTTGCAGGTGGCTGGATCTGTGTCTGCGGATTAGTCGGCGCGGGGATCGCTGGTTGCTTGACTGGCTGCTTGCGTGGTGAGGATTTGCGAGTTTTGCGCTTGGATTGAGCGATTAAATCTTTGGCTGTGGAGATGCCAGCCAAATTCTTGCTGTCTGAGACAGCCATCGATTTGCGATCGACGATCGCACTAGCTAGACTAGGCTGCGATACTAGCCGCTCGATTTGAGTTGAATCAGCATGTGCGGGCGCATAATTGAACTGGGCGATCGTGGCAACTGTGGCGACCAATAATACTTTAAATTTAAATCTCATATTTTTTTGTGGTAAATAGCGATCGGCAGTCGATGACTTAGGTAAACGATCTAGATCCTTTTTCCATAGCATATCTGTGCCAAATTCTACTCCCTAACTCCTAAAACTCTTGCTAAAACTTGTTGATAGGCATCTTCAATATTGCCCAGATCGCGGCGAAACCGATCTTTATCTAGGACTCGTAAACTGGCATCTGGTTCCCCAGTCAACCATAACCGACAGCTATCTGGACTAATCTCATCCGCGAGTAGGATCTGCTGTTGTCGATCGACGCCAAATTCGATTTTGAAGTCAACTAGTGTAATTCCACACTGTTTGAAAAAGTTTTGGAGGATATGATTGACTTGGATCGCTTTGGCGTGCAAGATATCTAGTTGGGCGGGGGTTGCCAATTCCATCAGGAGGAGTCGATCTCGTGTCAGTAGCGGATCTCCCAGGGCGTCATTCTTATAAAAGAATTCGACCAAGGGTTGAGGTAGGATGGTTCCCAAGGCGATTCCAGTCTGTTGACATAGGCTACCTGCGGCTATGTTCCGCACCACTACTTCGATCGGGATGATTTGCACCGACTTTACCCGCATCTCATTTGCGGCTGGACAGTCGATATAGTGAGTAGCAATGCCTTGCGCCTCGATCGATCGAAATAAGTGCGCCGCGATCTGACAGTTGATTTCACCTTTCCCAACGATCGTCCCCCGCTTTTGGGCATTAAAGGCAGTGGCATCATCCTTGAAGTAAGCCAGTAAAATATCTGGATCGTCGGTAGCGTATAAAATTTTGGCTTTACCTTCGTAAATTTGTGGATGACGATTCATGCTGAAATAGTTAGAATTGTAGTAACACCAAATTTTGGTTGAAATCGGTAATCGTTAGTAAGTACCCATCAACGGTCAACATTATAAAGTTTAATCCACAGTGTCCCACTTTATTTGGTTCGAGCTTGCTAAAATCAAGTTGCTAAGGTTAAAATCGGCACAAATATAGACATCTACTGTCGGATAAGCTAGGTAATGAGTAACAATTGTGCCAGACTCGCGATCGATCGAGAACACCTTCTTTAAATATTCATCAGTTTTTAGAACCGTTCCCGTGAGCCTCTCCAAAGGAGAATCGTTCATTGTCTACAATGAGCAGCTACAAAAAATCGTGCTGAATTAGTGTACGCAATAATTAGGACGCAATATTAATGTCAAAACCGAGCGACTTCTTTTTATATAGCAACTACCGCTACAATGGTGAGTTTTCACCTGAAAAATTAGCATTCAATAGCAATCTGCAAGAATTTACCCAGAAAGTCAGCTATATCTGTAGTCTAGAGACTGCTGGGAAGCTGACACCGGAGGAATCCTACCAGCAAATCAAAAGTCTCTGGAAAGACCTCAAGCGCAGCAAAAAACAGTTGGGTATTGGCGCGCAGAATCCGGCAAATAACAATGGGGATATAGATTTGCAGGGGGATTAGGGGACTAGCCCTAGTCGGATCGCTGTAGCAATAAAATATTTAGACTTTGGGTTAACTGGCTGCTAACTCCCAACTACTCGCCTATAGTAAGCCTGCAACTGCTTTGTCGCCGCCGCCCAACTCCAACGTTCGGCTTCGGCTCTGGCATTGGCGCGGAGCTGGAGATGTGACTGTGGATCGGCAAAGAGTTGTTGAGTAGCAGCGATCGCACCTTGAGGATCGTCAGGCTCGAATAGATAGCCATTTTGACCATCTGTAACGATATCAGGAATCCCACCCGATCGAGCAGCGATCGCCGGACATCCTGCCGCCATTGCTTCGAGTAACACCAAACCCAGCGTCTCCGTCCGCGATGGGAACACAAATGCGTCGGCTACAGCATAAGCCGCTGCTAGCTCCTCACCACCCAGATAACCAACAAAGTGAGTCGGCGTACCAGCAAAATAGCCCTCTAGACTAGCACGATGTGGCCCATCACCGACGATCGCCAGTCGCGCACCAGGAATCGCCGCCAGAACGGGCTTAATCTGCTCGATTTCCTTCTCCGCGCCAAGTCTGCCGACATATAGCAACAAACGGCTTGCTGGCTCACCTTGGCTCAAGTAACGACGCATCTCAGGTGTCGCCTTTGTGGGGTGAAACGTCTCGGTATCTACCCCTCGTTGCCACAAGTCCACACGATCGATCCCATGCTGGCGGAGTTCTTGCACCATCGCACTAGAAGTACACAGATTTAGCTGGGCTTGATTGTGTGCCCCTTTTAACAACTCCCACAACAAACCCTCAAACATGCCTAACCCATAGTGCTGGAGATATTTGGGCAAATGGGTATGATAAGAAGCTACTAGGGGAATCTGAGTAGATTTGGCATAAAAAATTCCAGCTAGCCCCAATACTGCTGGATTGACAACGTGGATCAGATCTGGCTGAAACTTGACTAATTGTTGACCGATTTCAGGACGGGGTAAAGCTAATTTTAGTTCGGGGTAGAGCGGTAGGGGAAAGGCAGACAATCCATAAATCTTGGCTCCGCAGTACGATCGCAATCCCCCCGCTGGACAAAAAATTAAGACTTCATCTCCATGTCTTTGGAGCTGATCGATCGTGTGCTTGAGTCGAGTGACAATTCCATCGACTTTCGGTAGAAAAGTTTCGGTGAATAAAGCAATACGCATCGGTTAGCAGTTATTTAGAAATTTTACAGTTTGGTTAGCAACGACTCTAGCTAATTAGGTATCTAACCCAAGTTGCTACCGATAACCAAAGCGGCTAGAAATAGCTCTTTGGAGTGCGAAGCGTCTCGAAGAGAAGGCAGACTTTGCCCAGCAATTCCAAATTCCAAATATTTTACCGATTCTCCACCAATAATCAATCGTTTCTGGTGGGGTTGGGCAGGTTTGTTGGACACTTACTTGTCCAGATCCAGGCTTTCTAGCATAAACCTGCCCCTACGAGGTGCATGAATAAGTTTGAATTTGGAATTGCTGGACTTTGCCATATTAGCCGCGACTTTATTCGCTGGCACTATCGTAAGTCGTAACTTGGGTTATTTAGCTAGCTCTTTGACGATTGAGATCGACTTGGCAACAAATATATCATAGTGTAGGCGAGTTACGGCGTTTGCATATTTACGACTCAAAGATATTGTATGTGGCGATCGCTTGACTAGATCCTAAAAGTCAGTTAGTATGTATAAGTGTCAAAACAAGGAAAGTTAGCTCAGTTGGTAGAGCTCCTGCCTTACAAGCAGGCTGTCACAGGTTCGAGTCCTGTACCTTCCATTCTAAAAATTAACGAAAAAGCCGACAAGCTAAGTCATAGCAAATCGGCTTTTTCGTTGACACTGGCTAAATTAACTAAATGTTCGATTTTCCGAATATTAGAATCGCCAGCTAGGTAGCCAATCCCCCGATGTAAGTGCAGCCGAAATTGCTGGGATAAAATATCTGGCGTTAGTTCCAATCCATCCCGATCGCACCGTTGCCTCAGTGCGAGAATCAGGATATCTGCCATGTCTCCACCGAAGATCCGCCAAGTCATTTCGAGATTGCTATCGGCTGGAATTGGTACTAGCGAGGGCGGCGCAGTTTCGGCTAGCGATCGACAAAATGCCCAACGACAGAGGATATTCCACTGTTCGATTTTCGTCGATCGCTTGAGTTTTAATAATTGATCTTTAGCTGTTTGTGATAGTCTAATGCTATTTACGGGTGGTTCCATCATAATAAGTTACTAGATATTAAGTAATTGAAATTTGCCCGATTACCCCAGCAATTAGCCACTATGTCTACCGTTCAACGCAAAGCCGAACATATTCGGATCTGTTTAGAGTCAGATGTCCAATTTCCGACTCAGGGAAGTGGATTCGACAGATATCAGTTCATCCATAGCTGTTTACCAGAACTAGACTACCAGCATCTCGATCTTACTACCAATTTGCTGGGCAAACAGCTCGGTGCGCCGATTTTGATTTCCTCAATGACTGGGGGTACCGCCCAAGCCAAAGAGATCAATTGCCGCCTAGCAGAAGTGGCGCAGGAGTATCGACTAGCGATGGGTGTTGGTTCTCAGCGGGTAGCGATCGAACAACCCCAGGTAGCAAATACTTTTCAAGTGCGGCAAATTGCCCCAGATATCCTGTTACTCGCCAATCTCGGAGCTGTGCAACTCAATTATAAGTATGGGATCGACCAGTGCTGGCGGGCGGTAGAATTGCTGGGAGCTGATGCCCTGATTTTGCATCTTAATCCCCTTCAGGAGTGCATTCAACCCCAAGGCGATACCAATTTTAAGGGATTACTCGATCGGATTGCTAACGTCTGCGATCGGCTACCTGTGCCAGTAATCATCAAAGAAGTCGGTAATGGGATTTCGGCAAGCATGGCACAACAATTAATCGCGGCGGGAGTAAGTGGGATCGATGTTGCGGGTGCTGGGGGGACTTCCTGGGCAAAAGTCGAGAGCGAACGTGCTCAAACAGTCCTTCAACGCAGGCTGGGGGAGACTTTTGCTGATTGGGGGATTCCGACAGCAGCATGTATCACCGAGATTCGTCAGATTGCGCCGACTCTACCATTGATTGCGTCTGGGGGAATCCGAAATGGTTTGGAGATCGCCAAAGCGATCGCTCTGGGCGCGGATGTTGCAGGTTTAGCATTACCATTTCTTCAGGCTGCGGACATTTCGACGCTAGCAGTAACCGAATTAGTCCAAATTCTAATAGCAGAAATCCAAACAGTGCTGTTTTGTACTGGAAATGCTAGTCTATCTGACTTACGACAATCCAATTGTCTCCAACTATCGAGGTGAAAGCCAGCTAAAAAATCTAGTCTCAATCCAGACGCCCTCTAAATCTAACTGACTGCGATCGAGAAGTAGAATTCACACCACGATCTGGGAATAATTAGAACTATGCCCCCGAACATTTAGCGTTAAAAAGTCTCATCTCCTCACACACTACTTATGCGTCAATTTTTAAAACAAGCCCTAGCTAGTACCGTTGGTAGTCTACTCGGCTTGACATTATTTTCGGCAGTCTCGATCGCTGTAGTTTCAGTGACGCTTGGGGTGCTGATTCAGAGTGCTACCGAAAGCAATAATACCATCAAAATTTCTGATAAATCAATTTTGACGATCGATCTCTCTCGCTCGATCGTCGATATCAATCCTGGCAAGACATTACAAGAAACGATCGCTGGAGAAGCTAATAATGTCATTGAGTTAAAGTCCGTACTCAACTCGATCGACGCTGCAACCACAGACAAGCGGATTCTGGCAATTTATTTAGATGGAAGTAAGGGGAAACTTAGTAATACTGGTTTTGCTACGCTCAAGGAAGTACGGACTGCACTAGAGCGATTTCGGGCAAGTGGGAAGAAAATCATTGCCTACAACATTGATATGGATAAACGAGATTATTATCTATCTTCAGTTGCTAATCAAATTTCTATCAATCCAATGGGTTCGGTAGATATTAATGGCTTTCGATCGGAAACTATGTTTTTCAAAAATGCTTTTGATAAGTATGGTATCGGCGTTGAAGTCGTGCGGGTAGGTAAGTACAAATCTTTTGGTGAAACTTGGTCTTTAGCTAAATTTAGCCCTGCGGCAAGACAAGAAACTCAACAGTTACTAAATAATCTTTGGGGAGATTTCAAAGCTTCAGTTGGTACTAGTCGTCAATTAACACCAGACTCGATCCAAAAAATGTCAGACGATCGCGGTATATTTACAGCAGCTCAATCAATTAAAAACAAGTTGATCGATCGAGTTGCTTATCCCGACCAAATCTCAACAGAACTCAAGAAAATCAGCGGCACAGATGAAGAAGATAAGACTACTTTTCGGCACATCGATATTGATAATTATGCTGAGATAGCCAATAAAAAGCAGCATAATTATAGCCGAAAAATTGCTGTAATCTATGCTCAAGGAAGTATCGTCAGTGGTGAAGGTGGCTCTGGGCAAATTGGTAGTGATAGCCTAGCACGTCAGCTCCGCGAACTCCGCATCGACAAAGAGATTAAAGCAGTAGTCCTCAGAGTAAATAGTCCTGGCGGTAGTGCCTTGGCTTCGGATATTATTCAACGCGAAGTCAAGCTTTTGCAAAAAGAGAAACCCGTCGTGATTTCTATGGGTGATGTGGCTGCATCTGGTGGTTATTGGATCTCTACTTACTCTAACAAAATATTTGCCGAATCAAATACGATTACCGGATCGATCGGGGTAATTGGCATCAATTTTAACTATCAAAAATTAGCTAACAAAAATGGAATTAGCTGGGATGTAGTCAAAACATCAAAGTTAGCTGATGGTAACACTATCGCTCGTCCCCGTACTCCCCAAGAGTTGGCGATATCTCAACAAATAGTTGATGATATCTATGATGACTTTCTCAATAAAGTTTCCGAATCTCGCAAATTACCCAAACAAAAAGTGGCTGAGATTGCCCAGGGGCGAGTTTGGTCTGGTACTGATGCCAAAAAAATCGGATTGGTGGATGATATTGGTGGTCTTAATGACGCGATCGCCTATGCCGCTAAAACTGCTAAATTAGGTCAAGATTGGGAGCTAGAAGAGTATCCAGTAGTTGAAGGTTGGGAAGAAAAGCTGCTCAAGCGATTTGCAGGTTCCAAAGAAGTCCGCTCCCTTCAGAGCCAAGATCCACTGAGCACCGAGTTACTCAAAGTAAAATCAGAGTTGAGCAGCTTGAAGAGCTTCAACGATCCTCGTGGTGTCTATGTCCGATTACCATTTAACTTCAAATTAGATTAGCCACTTTTTTGGATCGACTCACATCTTGTCCCAGGGTTGAGGTTGCAACTCAGGGGTATACTAAATCTCAGCTATTTTGCGATGGTATTGGGCGTCGGCTGTGAGCGATAATGGACATCTATCTCAACAAATACGGAAACTGCACTCGGGCTAGTGTAGATACATATACGCAGGGAATACTGGGGAATCCGATCGTATGCGCCAAATTAAAAATAGTTTATTAGTACTGATATTCTTAGCGGTTGGCTTGCCAGCATCCGCTCAAAATCAACCACCAACAGAAAATGCTCCAGTTGCTCAAGCTAGCCCAACCGACTTAATTGGTGTTGGCGTCAGCATTATCAATAGTTTGATCAATCCACCTAGTCGTGCAGCAGAAATTAATGCTGAGACTGAAGTAAAGAAAGCAAAAATTGCTGCTGATGCTGAAGTCGCTAAAGAAAAGTTGCGGCTTGAAGCTAGTAAAAGCACAGATCGAATCACTCCAGTTTTAGATAAATGGGGGGTCGTACGGATTGCTTGTGCGCCTGGTTTGGTGTTTATTAATGGTATTACTACAGATACTGTCTGTATCGAACCAAATAAAAATATGAGTGCGGGTTACTATACCTACGATGATGCTAAACAGCAGCTAGTCAAAAATAGTAATAACGTCCAAGCCACTCAAACTACTAAAGTATCAAATACTAATAGTAATACTTCTATAGAGAGTAATAGTAATACCAGTATTAATGGTAATAATATAAACACTAATACCAATAATTTCAATAATAGTAATAATTATAAGAGAGAACAAGGCTTTTAATCGAGTTACTATCTCAAAAAAAATTAAATTTACAATCGAGCTAAAAATAATGAAATTAACATATATAACTCAATTATTACTCGCTACTCTAACTGTACCTGCTGTAATATCCCAGTCAGTACTCGCACAACTACCACCAATTATCGATACACAAACTAACTTGACAGTAACAGAAACACCAAATAATGTCCCTCAAGTTACTGCATCTGCATCGACGCTTAGAGTTAGTTGTCAAGACCTGAAAACTGTCGTCCAAAAAGGCGATCGTCAAGCAGTAATGGTAAATTGGAACTATGACGGCTTTGGTAAAGAGTTTACCCCTCAAAAACGCTGCCAAATGGTGTCAGAACGGCTTCAACAAGCGGCAAATATCAATGGTGGCACTTTCAAGGATTTACAATTGGCTAGCGGTACAGTCAATGCTCAACCCGTTATCTGTGCATTACAATCCAATGGGACTAAATGCAATCGCCAGAATCTGTTATTTACACTCAAACCAGAAAATGCCCGCAATCCCGACGCCATAATTCAAAAAATCTTTAGTTTCGCTCAAGATGGGAGTAGTTCATTAAATGAGAGTGCTAGTAGTCAACCAAAAGCTGATGTGAATCTGGGCAATTGGGAAAAGACAGCTTTCCCTCAGTCGGAACGCCCGTCTACCAATAGTAGAAATGCAAATACTGGATTTTAGACCTAAGAAGTAAGTTATAGTATCTCGGTATTTAATCACAGCACGATTCTCTTCTAGAGAGGCTCACGGGAACGAGATGAAAATTGGAGAATTTGCCCCAGACTTTGCGGCGATCGATCGACACAGTAATAGTATTAGTCTCAAAGACTTTCAGAATCAATGGCTAGTATTGTACTTTTATCCTAAAGACAATACCCCAGGCTGCACGACCCAAGCGATCGAGTTCACCGAAAAATTACCTCAATTTCAGGCACTTAATACCCAAGTTGTCGGCATCAGTCCTGACTCGATCGCCTCTCATGGTAAATTTATTACCAAACATAATTTAGAGATTATCCTCCTGAGCGATCCCGAACATCAAATTGCTGAAACCTATGGTGTCTGGCAATTAAAGAAATTTATGGGGAAGGAGTATATGGGAATTGTGCGATCGACTTTTTTACTCGATCCCAGTGGAAAAATTACTCAAATTTGGTCGAATGTGCGCGTCAAAAATCATGTCGATGCCGTATTAGATGCAGTTAGACAGTTGACGGTTGACAGTTGACAGTTGACAGTTGACAGTCAATCGCGATTCGCGCTCATCGGCTCTGCCGAAGGTTTATGAGCGATTCTCCTGATGGAGAGGCTACGCCAACGAGACAGCGAGGTTCTAGGGTGGGGATTTAGACTCGGAGATCGCGATAATTGGCAACATCCCACCCAAACTCGATCGTAAATGTTAAAATCTACAACTATAGCTAGGGGTGTCCGAAACCAGTCGGGCTGAGAACATACCCTTGCACCTGAGACTGGGTAATGCCAGCGGAGGGAAGCTGTTTATGATAGGAAATTGACTATGCGTGCTGAATGGATTGCGAAACGTAGTGGACAAGCCAATGTCTCCCAGATGCACTATGCGCGGAAAGATGTAATCACCGAAGAAATGGACTATGTTGCCAAGCGCGAAAACCTCCCTGTGGAGCTAATCCGCTCGGAAGTTGCGCGCGGACGGATGATTATCCCCGCAAATACCAATCACCCAAATTTGGAGCCAATGGCGATCGGGATTGCATCTCGCTGTAAAGTGAATGCGAACATCGGAGCCTCGCCAAGTTTCTCTAATATGCAGGAAGAGGTCGATAAACTCGCCTTAGCAGTGAAATACGGTGCGGATACCGTGATGGATCTCACCACTGGTGGCGGTAATTTAGATGAGATTCGGATCGAAATCATCAAAAATTCTCCCGTACCCATCGGTACTGTCCCGATTTACCAAGCTTTAGAAAGCGTCCACGGTAGTGTCGAAAATCTCACCCCCAATGATTTTCTGCACATCATCGAAAAACATGCCCAGCAAGGTGTGGACTATCAAACTATCCACGCAGGTATTTTGATCGAACACTTACCTCTCGTCCGCAATCGGTTGACAGGGATCGTCTCTCGCGGCGGTGGGATTTTAGCGCGGTGGATGCTGCATCACCATAAGCAAAATCCCCTTTATACCCACTATGATGACATCATCGAAATCTTCAAAAAATGCGATGTGTCCTTTAGTTTGGGTGATTCCCTGCGTCCTGGCTGTACCCACGATGCTTCTGATGAAGCTCAACTAGCCGAACTCAAAACTCTCGGCAATCTCACCCGTCGAGCCTGGGAACATGACATCCAAGTGATGGTAGAAGGGCCTGGACACGTCCCAATGGATCAGATTGAGTTTAACGTCAAAAAGCAGATGGAAGAGTGCTCAGAAGCTCCTTTCTATGTTTTAGGCCCACTTGTCACCGATATCGCGCCTGGTTACGACCATATCACCTCCGCGATCGGCGCGGCAATGGCTGGCTGGTATGGTACCGCCATGCTCTGCTACGTGACTCCCAAAGAGCACCTGGGTTTACCCAATGCTGAAGATGTCCGCAATGGTCTGATCGCCTACAAAATCGCCGCTCACGCTGCTGATATCGCCCGTCACCGTCCAGGTGCTCGCGATCGTGATGATGAGCTATCCAAGGCTCGTTATAACTTCGATTGGAATCGTCAATTTGAACTCTCCCTCGATCCCGAACGGGCGAAGGAATATCACGACGAAACTCTCCCCGCAGATATATACAAAACTGCCGAGTTCTGTTCGATGTGTGGCCCTAAATTCTGCCCGATGCAAACTAAGGTAGATGCCGATGCTCTGACTGAACTAGAGAAGTTCTTAGCTAAGGAAAAAGAACCTTCGAGTATTGGGTAAAGGTTACAAGTGAAGCAATATCCCCGACTTCGGCTGGAAGTCGGGGATATTTTTAGACATAATTACTGAAATAATTTAATTCCATGAATAATGTTCGGGAATCAGATCGTCAGGAGCAAATAAATGTGGACTCATTGGTGCTGATGCCGTATCGTACCAGGATTCGAGTAGATCTTGGGTTTCTTGCATTTCACCGATCGACAGATCGCGAGGGATGATGATGCCGATACTGCGATCGGGAATAGCTACATAATAACCGTCAGGGAAATACTTATCTAAATAAGGTGAGAGCAAAATTCTCGATGAGCCAAATCCATCGCTGTGCATCATAATCGCCCAAATCACACTACCATCTTTGCGGAGCTTTTGGTGTGTCCACAGCTCTTGAGAGGCGACTTTGAGGTTGATTACCGCTCGTTGTTGCCAATCGATCCCTTCTGCTTCCCAGACAGCTACCATTTCTGCTGTAACATTCTGATAAGCAACTCGTCCCTGAGGGTGACGATCGACAATTACCCAACTCAATGCGTAGTCACGCAAGGGTAATTCTTCATGAGGCGATGCCCAGAGATTGGAATTGAGACAAGTAGAATGAATAATCAAGGGCATTAACCGATCGATCGCATCAATGATAGTTGCTGACATGGTATAGATTTGGGGGATGGGTTACTACTCTTCATTTAGATTACCCACCAGATCCAGTTCAATTCACATTTATTGAGATTGTTGGATAAAATCAGAGGTTTGGTTGAGCCTCAAACAATCTCAATCTTAGTACTTGAGGCACGATCGACATCTAGACACCGCCGACAATCGCGATCGCGTATTTGGTACGAGAATTTAATTGATTAGCGAATGCCGAATGAGATTTACGATCGAGTGTAGAAGCTAAATGTCGCTGGCGTAGCCTTTCCGCTGGAAAATCGTCTAATTAACACCAGTCAACACAGGAGGCTTTATTTGTGTCGTCTCTACCACCGGGTCGATCGTGGTTGATGGTTTTGGAGGTGCGATTAGGTGGAAGCTATCTTTGTACTTTTGATACAGCTCTAATCCTGGCACTTGAGTATTGAATTCTTTTGGCAATCGATATTCATGGGCTGTATATTTCTGACGTAAATTGACGATCGATTGATAGTGAACCTCCCATTTCTTGATTATTAATAAAAATTCCTGAAATTTTTGATAAGAAGTTTCATGGCGAGATTTTAAGTCAATATATTGTAACATTTTTGCATAAGTTTCTGGTCGATTATATTTATCTTCCACACCGACGATCGGGCCTAATTTCTCAAATACATTATATTTGACCATTACGAGCAGCAATAATGAATCAAGATTTAATAAGTCTTCTGATTCTAATTGAGCAATCGTATTAGAAACACTACGCAAGGTTGAGTAATCATCAAGTTGATATTTATTGAACAATAGGAGTAATTTCATCCCCAATGAGTTGTTGGAAATCTTACTCACTGCCTGAACATAGGCTTCTAGGGCTATTTTACCTTCTGCTGTTTTTAGGAGCGGCAACACTTCTTGGAGCTTTCGATCGATCTGCTCCTTGAATGCTGCGGGATCTAGATTTTGAGTCAGTAGTCCATTGACAAATTTATATAGTTCTTGTTGTCCGCTACTGCAATATCTCGATTCAGCACTATCGATCGTCGAAAAGCTATTTTGGGCAGCGATTGCGATCGCCAGCATTTCGATCGTTTCATCTAAGTTTGCATACTCGCCGATCGATCGAGCAATATAACTCTTGATTTTGAAGAACCTCATAAATTCAGTATTACCAAACTTTTCAGCGTTCATATTTTCCGCTTGATTGGTAATCTGTGCCAGCTTCTCAAAGTTGCGCTGATGTAAGAATTTATCGCTCTCTAGTATTTGCGGCTTCCGAAACCTGTCACTAAACTTTGATATAAATGACTCTTTACCCAACTTTGCTGCTTTTTTTGAATTCAATAACAAAGATATGACTGGAAATAAAGCTAAACCACCAATCACAACTGCAATGGCAATTAATGCTGGGGTTGACATCACAAATGTGTAACTTGCTCCACCATTACTACCAGTACTAATCGCTGTCTAACTCGCTCCTGACGACTGAAGCGGATTTGCTTTTTGGATTTGTCGATTAGCATCAGCCGCAGTTGACCTGACTGCCTGACACAAATGCCTCAAAAGCAGACAGGAAGAGGAAAAGAGTAGAAAAACATGAGAAGCTAAAGTTACGAACGCTCTAGCTGAAATTCTCATGAATGCTTCTACTCCTCTGTATCTTCAACTACTCGGATTTTTTCGTCAATACAGTAGAGCTAGAGACTGGCGACATTTAAAGACATTAGGCTGGATGGTGAGTGCCCTAATTGGAAGTGGGAAGCTCAGTCTACCAGCTTGGGAACCACATGTTAGTAGCAAAGCAACCCAAGCACAAAGCTTTGAAAGGCGATGGCGAAGATTTTTGACTAACAAAAAGATTAATGTTGAACACATTTACCTCCCACTGGTAATGGCAGCATTGAGTAAATGGAAAAACCAGCGATTGTCTCTAGCGATGGATACAACAGTGTTATGGGATAAGTACTGCATGATTCATTTATCTGTAGTCTGTTGCGGCAGAGCTATTCCATTGTTATGGGATGTACTCGAACATGAAAGTGCCACCGTTGCTTTTTCTAACTATGAGAGACTGCTCCGAAAGGCTAAATGGTTGTTGCGTGAGTATGATGATGTGATTCTCTTAGGGACTTACAATTAAAAAATCATTCCAGCTTTGATTCTGGGATGTAGAAAATATCAACAAACCATTTACCAAGATTCAGTTGCTCACCTTGTACTTCTAAACAAGTTAATCGTTGAATTTGATTTTCCACCTCTACCA
>NZ_JBGSQZ010000315.1:0-2798 GCF_041737865.1 Chamaesiphon sp. | reverse complement strand
CCCCATCCCAGTCATCGCATCTAGGAGTAATTCATGAATTAACCCTACCTAGTAATTAGACTGTCGGTTGGATGGTTTTTGCTGGAGCTAGTTTTAGTTGAGTTTGGAGATCGACGAGGTTAACGCCAACTAAGTTTGGTAACACGATATCAGCGGCTCCAACGCGAGTAATTGGGCCAATGCCGATCGATCTCATCCCAGCCGCGATCGCCGCTTGAACGCCCACGGTGGCATCTTCTACGACCACACATCGAGCGGGCGCGAGTCCGATCTGTTCAGCAGCATGGAGAAATAAGTCTGGGGCTGGCTTAGGAGCCTCGACACTATCACCATCCGCGATCGCATCCACCAGATTACCAATCCCTAATTTCTCGATGACAGTGCGGGCATTTTTACTCGCAGAACCGATCGCAATTTTGATCCCCGCTTGTCGGAGTTCTGTTAATAACTCGACTGCTCCTGGAAACAGATCTTGGGGGGTAATTGTAGCGATCGATTCCACGTAATAATGATTTTTGCGCTCCATCATCTTCTGAAGATCCGCTGCCGAATACTGTCGAATGCCGATGATGTGCATCAGCGATTCGCGACGAGATACACCACGGAGAGCTTCATTTGCCTGTCTGTCGAAAGGCAATCCCTCTTCATCAGCCAGTCGTTGCCAAGCCAGGTAGTGGTATTCGGCAGTATCTGTCAACACGCCATCGACATCGAAGATATAGCCCTGAATATCTGTAGTTGAAACAACTGAGGGCGAGAGGTTGAAATGGTGCCAGGTGCCGCGCCAGTTTAGTTTAAATTTGAGTCGCGTCCAATTCGGTGGCAGATGGGGAGTCGCCACGGGGCCGTTTTCCGTCAGCTTGATGCCACCGAAGCCGAACACTAATGCTTGCCAAACACCACCTGCGGAAGCCGCATGAATCCCATCTTCACTGTTGCCGAAAGTGTTTTTGAGATCGATGAGAGCTGCCCGCATGAAGTGTTCGTAGGCATCTACGGACTTATCCAGACTGGCGGCGAGAAGTGCTTGAACAGATGCGCCGAGGGATGAGCCTTGGGTGATATCGGTGCGGGGGGTGTAGTAATTCCAGTTTTCATGCAAGATATCCTGACGATTGGCAAATTCTGGCGTGTTGAATAGGAGATAGAGCAGCATTAGCACGTCGGGTTGCTTGATGACTTGGCTCTGATTTGTTTTCGCCATGCCGAGGACAGATTGGATCGATCGAGTGCGCGGTTCGTAGTCGCTCAAGTTGAGATCCTGGAGTGCGAAAAAACCCTCAAACTGCTCGATCAGCAATGTCTTCGGATCGTAAGGAATGTACATCTGAGCGATCGTCGTGTGGAAAGCTAGTAGATGCTCTGGTGTGAGTTGTAGCTGTTGGGCTAGTTCGGTTGCCCGCGCTGGAAACTTTTGCTGTAGCCACTCATGGACAGCAACAGCCTTTTCTAGATGCCACTGTACTAGGCGATTGGTATAGGCGTTGTTTCGCACATCCTCATGATATTCATCGGTACCAATTACCCCACAAAGTTCGTAGCGTTGCTGCTGCTCATGCCACTCCACCCGACTCAGCCAGAATAGAGCAGTGTCGAGAATAATTTCGGCTCCGCGATCGCGCATCCACACATCGTCGCCCGTTGCTTGCCAGTATTGCCAGACAGCATAGGCAATATCTGCACTGATATGAATCTCGCGCTCCCCATTCCAAATTCGGACAGGTTCCACATAAGGATCGCTCGACAGCGACCATTTGGGGGTCATCTCATCGCCAGTTGCCGCACTTTCCCAGGCAAACATTGCGCCTTTGTAACCTGCATGAGCGGCTTTGCGCCTTGCTCCAGCTAGGGTACCATAACGATAGTCGAGGAGGCTACGGGCGATCGCGGGTTGCGTGAAGGTGAAAAAGGGCAAGATAAAAATTTCTGTATCCCAGAAGATATGCCCCCGATAGCCAAATCCCGATAAGGTTTTGGCAGGAACGCTGTCTGGGTCAGTATCTATAGATCCTTGATTAGTACAGCCACCAATGAAGAGTTGAAACAAGTTGTAGCGCACGGCTAACTGAGCGTCAAGATCGCCCTCAATCTCGATATCGCTCTGTTGCCAAACTGCTGCCCACGCTTGTTGATGGGCGGCAAGGAGGATTGGATAGGCTGGCAGTTGAGCTAATTTGGTTTGAGCCACCTGAACTGGCGATTTGGTTTCGCGAGAAGTAAACACCGTTACTAGCTTCTCCACGGTGACACTCTGCCCCCTTGTGGCGACAAAAGTGGTCTTCAAGGTCGGACAATCGGGTGTATTTATGACTTCCGATTTAGCATCGGAGCTAATTGTGGTCATTTTTGCAGCCATGCCGAGTTCGATCAGGGTACTGCGGGTGCGAACGTGCAGCCAGACTCCTTGTTCTGTCTTGCCTCGGTCGAGATGCTCCCAGTGGTCGAAGCCTTGATTTTCGGGATAGCCATTAATACTAGACTGGACTTCGATGGTGCCATCGAAATCGATCGGCGTAATCTCACAGCGCATTGCTAATACCGGCTCGTCTGCCAAGCTAGCAAACCGATCGAACTTTAAATCTACGGTATTACCGATCGAACTACGCCAGCGGATCGATCGACTCAGAACCCCATCCCGCAAGTCCAGTCGCCGCTCATAGGCGATAATTTCACCACGATCTAATCGAAACTGTTCGCCATTAATAATTACCACCAATAACAGCCAGTCGGGACAGTTTGCCAGCTCGGTATACACCACAGGAGT
This sequence comes from Chamaesiphon sp., assembly GCF_041737865.1. NCBI lineage: Bacteria > Bacillati > Cyanobacteriota > Cyanophyceae > Gomontiellales > Chamaesiphonaceae > Chamaesiphon > Chamaesiphon sp. The sequence continues at coordinate 34 of NZ_JBGSQZ010000315.1, read as the reverse complement.
ATCGTCATACAACCCATTAATTAAGGTAATTGGT
>NZ_JBGSQZ010000298.1:0-17368 GCF_041737865.1 Chamaesiphon sp. | reverse complement strand
TTGGGTGGGAAGGGAGTAGTTGATTCTCTACTCAAGAGGCTACTTGTGATGAGTGAGGTCGAAACGCCAACGAGACTTGAGAGGGTGTTTGAAAAGTTAATTGTGTTATGGCAATCCTAACTCAGATCTGATGCGCTCTACTTTGGTGCGTTACGGCTTGCGCCTAACACACCCTACATCAACCGACTCTCTTCCCGCCACAGAAATGGGCATTCATGATTCACCATTCACCATCCACCATTCACCATCCACCTCTAGAAAATTCCTCTAAATCCCTTTTAAAAAGAGGGAGTTTGAAATGAAGACAAAGAAACAATTTGGGCAACATTGGTTGCGAAACGAACAAGTACTCGATCGCATCATCACCGCAGCTAAAATCACACCGACCGATCGCATTCTGGAAATTGGCCCTGGGACTGGAATTCTCACTCGGCGGCTGGTGGCGGCGGCGAATGCCGTGGTGGCGGTGGAAATCGATCGAGATTTGTGTGCGCTGCTCGTCAAAAAGATGGGTCATATTGATAATTTTTTATTGTTGGAAAATGACTTTCTCAACCTTGATGTCGAGAGTAATTTAACTGCTTTTCCGAAATTCCAAAAAACAAATAAAGTTGTCGCAAATATTCCCTATAATATCACTGGGCCGATCCTCGAAAAGCTGCTGGGGAATATCGTTCATCCAGCCGATCGACCTTTTGATTCGATCGTCTTATTAGTTCAGCGCGAAGTAGGCGATCGATTGTTTGCCAAGCCTAGCACTAAAGCTTTTGGAGCCTTAACAATTCGGGTGGGATATTTAGCCCACTGCGAATTAATTTGTCCCGTACCTGCGCGGGACTTTTCACCACCACCGAAAGTTGATTCCGCAGTGATCAGGCTCACACCCAGAAGATTAGAATTAGCGGCTAAAAATCCGAAGCTATTAGATAATTTAGTGAGATTGGGTTTCAGTACGCGTCGGAAGATGCTGCGAAATAATCTACAAAGTGCGATCGATCGAGAAGAATTATCGGAACTCCTTGTATTATTAGATATTAGTATCGATACCCGTGCCGAAGACCTAAGTATCGAGCAGTGGATACAGTTGTCTAATTTAGTAGCCGATCGCAAGGATATTCCAGAAATAGAGGCGGTCGAGAAAATATAAATATTAATGTTTTAGAGATGAAATCTTATACCCTAATTGCGCCAGCTAAAATAAATCTCCATCTAGAAATACTCGGCATCAGACCCGATAATTATCACGAATTGGTGATGATTATGCAAACAGTGGATTTAGCCGATCGAGTCGAGGTAAAATCGCTGAGTACCGATGAAATCATCCTCCACTGTGGACATCCAAATGTCCCCCTAGACGAAACTAATCTAGCCTATCGTGCGGCTCAATTGATGCAGCAGGAGTTTCCTGAGGCTGTGAGTGAATTCGGTGGCGTAGATATTACTCTCCACAAACGTATCCCAGTCGCGGCGGGATTGGCGGGCGGATCGGGAAATGCTGCGGCTGTCTTAGTCGGGATTGACTTATTGTGGGAATTAGGACTCACCCAGGTCGATTTGCAAAAATTGGGGGCAAGGTTAGGCTCTGACGTGCCGTTTTGTATTTCGGGGGGAACTGCGATCGCCACAGGTAGAGGGGACGCAATCTCGCCCCTACCCAGCTTAGAGGGGATCTATGTGGTGCTGGGAAAATATCAAAGTCTGGAGGTATCTACCCCGTGGGCGTATACTACCTATCGGCACCAATTCGAGCATCAGTACGCACAAGATCTCGATAGTTTAGCAGATCGATCTCATCCGATTCATTCTGGCGATTTAGTCCGTGCGATCGTCGCTCAGGATGCCGTTAAAATTGGGAAACTCCTGTATAACGATCTCGAAAAAGTGGTGCTACCTGCTTATCCACTAGTGAGTCAGTTACGCGCCCAATTCCAGCGTCATGCTAATTTAGGGACGATGATGTCTGGTTCGGGGCCGACAGTATTTAGTCTAGCAAGTTCGAGAGAGCAAGCGGAAGTACTGTATCATCAAGTTCGCGCTGCTATCACCGATCCAGATCTAGAGTTATTTGTAGCTCAGTTTTGCGACCGAGGTGTCAGAGTAATCAAAGAGGGTGTTTGAAAAGTATAGATTGAATCCCCCCAGCCCCCTTAAAAAGGGGGAGCAAGAGTCTTAGTCCCCCTTTTTAAGGGGGATTTAGGGGGATTCACACCAACTGTGGGTATTAAAAATAACTTTTCAAACACGCTCTAACTCACATCTTGCACCAGCTTAAATATACTAGTACTTAGTGTAGATCCAGGGTACCCACAAGGTGCACCCCCTACACAATTCACCTGTAGGGGTGCCCCTTGTGGGTACCCTCAGATCTACGCTGTCAACTCTCAACTGTCAACTGTTTAACCCTATGACTCAAATTACACCTCCCGAACCTAACTTACCCACTCCCCTACGTTGCTTGACTGGTGCGGTGATTGCTGGCGTGATGTCATTCGCGCTGTATGCGATGACTAGTCGGATTGCAACTACCTTTGCGACTAAACCGATGATTCAAAAAACAACCATGGCAAATAACATCGCTGCTGCGGTGAGGACATTGGTAGTAGGTTCGACAGCCCTGGGTGCAGCGGTATTTGGAATTATTGCGATCGGTTTAGTCGCCTTAGCAATTCAAGTTGCATTGAGCAAGCAGAAATCTAGTACAAATTTATAACGTATATTCTAACACAACATCTATCTAAAGACAGATTATTTGTTATATTGATAATTGTGCTATGGATTAAAGTAACAAAAATTGTGATGATTCGATCGTTAATTAATTAGATTTCTAATAATTACCCCTTTTATTGAAAGTAGGTTATATTGCAAGTGTGCACACACTAAATCAATATAGGTAAACACATGGCTGACATCGTTGATACTGCCGTTAGCGCGGGTTCTTTTACTACTTTAGTTGCCGCAGTCAAAGCTGCTGGACTAGTAGAAACACTAAAAGGCGCAGGCCCTTTTACTGTCTTTGCACCTACTGATGAAGCATTTGCTAAACTCCCAGCAGGTACTGTTGAAGGATTGCTAAAAGATCTTCCCAAACTCAAGCAAATCCTGACTTACCACGTTGTTGCAGGTAAGGTAATGGCGGCTGACGTAGTTAAGCTCACATCAGCAAAAACTGTCGAAGGTTCAGAAGTAACAATTGATGCTACTAGTGGTGTCAAGATTAATAACGCTACAGTTGTGACTCCTGATGTTGCTGCTGATAATGGCGTTATTCACATTATTGATACAGTATTACTTCCTGCATAGATTAATGCAGAATTAGTACTGAAATTGAATCAATAAGCATGAGGTAGTAACGGTTAACAGTTACTACCTCATTCTGTTTAAGTATATTTTTATCGATTTATAGTTATCAAAAATCAATCATCAACTAAACCGACGATCGAATCTCGGATCGAAATAGTGCTTTTTCTGGCTATTACACGAACTGCACAAAGTTTGGAGATTGCTAAGATCGTTGCTACCACCTGAAGCGATCGGAATGATATGATCGATCGATAGTTTGGTAGTTTGTCCACAGCTTTTACATTGATAATTGTCGCGCTGAAATACATACTCGCGCACTTCTTTGGGAAAACTAATCCGTTTAGACTTTTCGGACATATATATCAATGAATCTGTAGGGGCGGGTTTATGCGATCGATTACGATTATACTAAAAATCTATCCCAAACCCGCCCTAACCCACAAGTACGGGAGAGATCGAATCGAATCAATTAATATCTAATTTTGTTCGATCGATATCATAGATGTCAAGTCATTCGATAATTGTCGGATTTCGTCTAGTGGAGAAGAATGAGCCACTACTGGTTTGTCTTGGGTTGATACAAGTTCAGGTATAAATTCAAAGCAGATCTTTAGTTTTCCTTTTTGCCATCCTTTGCCATCTAGTTGTAATAAATCACAATTAACACCAGATAAAAGTACGTTATTAATTTTTAGATTATTTTTATTTGGATCGAGAATGCTACCTTTCACAAAAGTTGAAACTTTGTTCATTAAATACTGTCTAGAGTGTCCTTTCTGGATTGTATCTGCAACTATAGTTGTTAGGTTTTCTATAAATGCTACCCTATCAGTGAAATCAATACAATCGACACTCGATCCTTTAAGCATTTCAAGAAGTTCACTAAGTACGAATGTGCTATGTGAACCCAGTATATCTAGCATCTCTGGATCGAGACAACGAGCAACAGCCTGAGAATCGGGGATTATTTGTGTAGATCGATCGGTCATAATTTAATAATGGTTAAATGTATCAGGCGCAAATATATAGTATTCGTCATTTGATTGATGGGTAGGGCGGGTTTGGGGATGAATTTTAGTGAAATCGTTATTGATTGCATAAACCCGCCCCTACAGCTCTGATTAATTCACCTCGGCTAATCCAAATGATGCTCGATCGATTGATGTTTCTGCACGTTTTATTTGACTAGAAGAATACTGTCGATCAAATATTAGTATCTGCTTGAGTGTTGTATTAAACGAGCCATGTACTTCTCTGAGATGACTATTATTAAATTCAATTTGCTTCAAAACTTCTCCAGCGGCATCTAGATAAAGAAAGAAAGCTTGACTCTGGTATATTCTAATTTCTGAATTCCCATTGATTAGTGGGAAAGCAAGCTTCATGAATATATTATTTTGGGCATCATTATTAAGATCGACCGAAATATTAATCGGCTGGCAACAGCCACTTATAAATAATAAATCGCCTATGTTATTAACAATATGTCTGAATTCATATATATCAAATTTCATAAATAGCAATTGAACCTATACTATATCTATAAAGTACCCACAAAGCCATCAAAATCAACATCCGATCGGAATATATTTAGGTGGCTTCAGCAATTATTTTTCTGATTTCATCTAGGGAAGAATTATCGGATTCAGATCGCTCGTCTAATATTTCTATTTCGTCAGCAACTTCAGTAATTTTTAATCTACCGATATGCTGTCGATCGAAAGCTAATATTTGGCTTAGTGCTTTTTGGTAAGATCCGTTAATATCATCTGTAAATCCGATATTTATCAAAATATCTCCATCGATTTATTTTAAATTAATTTAGATCTGTAGCGGCAGGTTTGTGCGATCGATTCCTTATTTACTAAAAATCTGCAATCGAACCCGCCCTCACCCACAAGTGAATCAGAAATAATATCAATTAATTTCAAAAACCCGATCGATCCTCACCAGTCAGGATCGATCGAGTCTCCTATGAATTAATTACTATCGCCAGCCATGATTAATTCTGCTGAAGCAGCATTATCATTAATAGGTAATAATAGCAACTCCGATTGATTCAGCGTTGGTAATCGATGTCTGTCTAGCTGCATAGCTTCTAGACAACTATTAATCCCCTCAATAGCTTCATTAAAGATACCGATGCGTTGCTCTACTTCAGCTAATTGGCGTTGATTTTGGCGAATCTTTTCTTCGGCTTCCTTCTCTAGTGCCTTGGCTAAATATGCACGGGCGCGATCGTATTGAGTGAGAATTTGTTCGGCTTGTTGGGTGGCTCCAGGTAATAGTTGATTGTTGAGAGATTGATTGATGACTTGACGGAACGATCGCATTACGGTATCGCGAACTTTTTCTTCAAAGTCGATCTTTAATAGCTGACGAATTGCTGGCTCGGCTTCGATCATATTATAGTGATCGTAACCCCGACAGGCTTGTTGGAGAGTTTGACGCAATTGGAATAGTGAAGACGTTCCTTCAGTAAAAAATTCGGGACGTTCGCGGACATATCGATCGCATTCAACTCGCGCCGCATTGACTAGAGCAGCAGAAACGATCGTTTCTAATTGTTTGAGATTTTGTTCGATGCCGCTATCATTACCTAACAATCGATAGAGATTGCGATAATATTCCTGTTTCTGGATTTGAGTAATTAACTGTTGGAAGAAATTGGCAACTAATTCTTCAACGGCGGCGACTAAGACAGCTTCTAAACCATTGGCTAAATAGTAGAATGCTTCACTCAAGATCCCAATTAATGGCACTACTGAATTGCGACGATGACTAGCTTGCGCTTGTTGATGTACATGGCTAACAGAGAAGGTAGTCAGCAATTCATCCAACCGACTCACCATTTTGGCTTTGAGCTTGGTAAAATCTGCCTCGAAAGCAACATTGGTATTGCTGGCAACTACTTCATTGACGATCGAATTGATATGCTGCTTTAACTCCTCACCGACATCTTTTAACTCCTTACTCAAAAGCTGAAGTTCTTGCTCCTTGATTGCCGTAGCATCTTGAGGCTGCGCTTTGAGATAGTGCCAAGTTTCTAAATAAGTGCGGCGGAGGCTGATACACAGTGGTTGTAGATCGTCAGCCAAATTTACTAATAATAATGGGCGTTTTTCTTCCATTAAATAGCGGGTGATGGCGGTACGAAATTCTTCAATCCCACTATCTTTTACCAATTGTTCGACTAATCCACTCCCCTGCTCGCCGAGAATTCGCAGATAGTTTTCAGTTGCAGACTCATAGCTGCGGACATCTACGCGAAACCTTTCTACAGGTAATTTGCCAGAGCTAGAACAATAACGATTAAACTCATTGATAAATTGGGGAGTCTCATCACTATCGGGGGTAACACTTGCAGCAAAAAAGGAATTTAGCCCAAATCTGTCACTCGCATTTGTCTGGCGGAGTTGGCTACCCCAAAATCCTAACAAACCGCTGGTTTTATAGACGCGCTGGGAATCGCGGAATTGGGTGCCAATTAAGTTGTCTAATCGCTGGCGCAATTGAGAATTGTACCAGGTTTCATCGATCCGGTTGAAGATATAGAACACTCGATCGCGAACGCCTGGATTTTGGCGAATTCGCTCCAACATTTCGGTTTCTTCAGTAGTCATGTCCCCAGAGGAAGCGGGTTTGAGTACACAGACTACCGCCGAGGTATCGGGATTTTCGATCTTCGTGTAGGTAAGTTCCGCATCCCGTTTGACTGGTGCATCGATTCCAGGCGTATCTACCAAGACATTCCCATCTTGGAGTAGGGGATGATGACAATAATACTCGACCCGTCGCAACACCGCACTATTACTACCCCGCCGCGCATAACTAGCCGCTTCCTGGAGGTTTTTAAAATCAAATTGCTCCATCGACAGGGTGCGGTTGGTAGTTTTGTCGACATACTTTTTGTTATTGATAAAACCTTGAATCAGTAGCTTAAATGCTGAGGCTTGTTTCGCGCGATCTGACTTGCTTTCACCCCCTTCTTGTTCGATAATTGCCGTACAGGAATCGATGAGTGTATCCATCAAAGTCTGTTCTTGTAATAACAAAGTAGCGTGTTGCGGATCGTGCAGATTAAGCCCTAGCTTTTTACCTAATAGTTGCACCTGACTCAAAACTTCAGCTTCAGACAAAAAGGTGAGGACTACTCGCTCTTGCTCTGGCTCTGCATAGGCAATTTGGCATTCTGTACCCGTCGCGTGACCTTCAGCACTGTACAGCAGTTCTCGCTCTAGCAGGGCATTGATCAGCATCGATTTACCCGCACTAAATGCCCCAGCAAAGACGATTTCAAAGGTAGGTGCGATCGCTTTTTTGAGCGATGAGCGTACCGCGCTGGTGTCTACCTGCGCCCGCAGGGTGGGTTCTTGTTGGAGTAATTCGAGGACTGAATCTACCTGTGCTTGGAGGTTTTGGCACTGGGGGAGGGCATTTGGGCTATAGTGAGGACTCATAATTCGGGGGTGATGGTAATTTTGCTAGTTATTAGAATGCGGATGATTGAAACCGCATCGGCGATGACTAGCAATTTGGCTTGCTCACACCTAGATTACCCAAACTGACTCATATATATTCCCATCGCGATCGATAATATTATCGATCGGACTATTAGATCCCTGACTACTCGAAGAAATTAGAGATCTGCTTAATCTGCTTTAAAAAGATGAATGGATGCGTCTAATTGCTACCTTTCTAGTGGGTAGATCCCCCCTTTTGAAGCTACCGTGTATACACAAGTCGGCTAGACTTCGTTTCTAGATCTGAATCCCCCAAACCCCCTTAAAAAGCAGGCTAAGATCCGGTCAAAGTCCCCCTTTTTAAGGGGGATTTAGGGGGATTTCTAGGGATTTCGCTTTTGTCCAGACTTGTGTGCACACCGTAGCCTTTTGAAGGGGGGTTAGGGGGGATCTAGATCTACGCATCAACTCAAACGGACTTGTGTAGACACGGTACCTTTTTGAGGCTTGCTCAGGGGGGTCTAAGGTTGGCGAGTGCTAGCCACGGGGATTTGAGCTGGGTTACAATTAGTTCGGAGTGATACGCTCGGGTGGCGCGATCGTTTCACGGCATCCTGTTTACTGGTGCCTTGCGCTAAACTGGTGAACTATACAGTATTTCTAGAGTACTCGCATTATCGGCACATATCCCACCCTACATCCCCCAAATCCTCAGACTTCTATTATGACCAATGTGCCTGTTTCGCGAATTCGCAACTTTTCGATTATTGCTCACATCGATCATGGTAAATCTACCTTAGCCGATCGATTGTTGCAGGATACAGGTACAGTCAGCAATCGAGAAATGAAGGAGCAGTTTCTCGACAATATGGATTTGGAGCGGGAACGGGGAATCACGATCAAGCTTCAGGCGGCGCGGATGAACTATACCGCCCTAGATGGTCAGGAATACGTCCTCAATCTGATCGATACTCCCGGGCACGTAGACTTCACCTATGAAGTGTCCAGAAGCCTGTTAGCCTGCGAGGGAGCTTTGTTAGTAGTAGATGCTTCCCAAGGGGTAGAGGCTCAGACTTTGGCGAATGTCTATCTGGCGATGGAAAGTAATCTAGAGATTATTCCGGTGTTGAATAAGATTGACTTACCTGGAGCCGAACCGGAGCGGGTAAGAGCAGAGATTGAGGAGATTATTGGGATCGATTGTAGTGGGGCGATTTTAACTTCAGCTAAACAGGGGATTGGGATTAAAGAGATCTTGGAATCGGTAGTATTGTTAGTTCCTCCACCGAGAGACACGATTAGTGAACCACTCCGCGCCCTCATTTTTGATAGCTATTACGACAGTTATCGCGGGGTAATTGTCTACTTCCGCGTCATGGATGGGAGCGTCAAAAAAGGCGATAAAGTCCGACTGATGGCGAGTAAGAAGGAGTATGTCATCGACGAACTCGGTATCCTCTCACCCACGCAGGTACAAGTAGACGAACTTCACGCTGGAGAGGTAGGTTACTTCGCCGCATCGATTCGCGCCGTTGGGGATGCGCGAGTGGGGGATACGATTACACTTGTGAGCAATCCCGCATCTGAATCTCTCCCTGGCTATGCGGAAGCTAAACCGATGGTATTTTGCGGTTTATTCCCAACTGATGCAGATCAGTATCCAGAGCTGCGGGAAGCATTGGATAAATTGAGCCTAAATGATGCAGCTTTAAATTATGAGCCAGAGACATCGAGTGCGATGGGGTTTGGTTTCCGCTGTGGATTCCTCGGGTTGCTCCACATGGAAATCGTCCAAGAGCGACTAGAGCGAGAATACGATCTCGACTTAATTACGACTGCGCCTTCGGTAGTTTATCGGGTAACTGATAATCTAGGTGAGGAAATTTATATCGATAATCCCAGTACGCTCCCAGATCCCAATCATCGTCAAAAGATTGAGGAACCCTATGTAAAATTGGAGATGATCACTCCCGAAGAATATGTCGGGACACTGATGGAACTGTGTCAAAACAGGCGCGGTGAATTCAAAGACATGAAATACCTGACGCAAGGGCGAACGACTCTAATTTATGAGTTACCTTTAGCTGAAGTTGTGACTGATTTCTTCGATCGCATGAAATCAAATACACGCGGCTATGCGAGTATGGAGTATCAGCTCATCGGCTATCGCGAAAATCATCTCGTCAAACTCGATCTCCTGATCAATGGCGATCCTGTCGATGCCCTCGCAATGATCGTCCACCGCGATAAGGCTTATAATATCGGTCGAGCAATGACCGAAAAACTTAAAGAATTAATTCCCCGTCACCAGTTTAAAGTACCAATTCAAGCCGCGATCGGTACGAAGGTAATTGCCAGTGAAAGTATCCCCGCATTGCGAAAAGATGTCCTGGCAAAATGCTATGGGGGAGACATCTCACGGAAGAAGAAACTACTTAAAAAGCAAGCCAAAGGTAAAAAACGGATGAAATCTGTCGGTACTGTAGATGTGCCGCAAGAAGCATTTATGGCAGTGTTGAAGCTGGATAAAGATAGCTAAATTAGTTGATAGATTCGTAGGGTGTGTTATCCCGCAGGGTAACGCACCGAACCCAAGCTGAATACGATAAGGATGCTTGAAAAAATGACCCAGACTATTAATCTCAAAGTATACGGTCAGCTTGTCGCTGAAGTAAAGCCGAAAATAATTGAGACAGAAGATGAATACGAACAGTTTTTAGCTGTGGCAGAACGGTTGACTTTTCAGCAAAACCAAACACCTGAAGAGTCAGCACTATATGACTTGGTGACAATGTTGGTAGAGACTTATGAGATCCAGCACTACGAGATCGATCGAGCTTCACCATCTGAAGTGTTGCAACATATTATTGAATCTAGTGGGATCGATCGGACAGAATTAGTTAAGATTTTTGGATCGAGTGAATCACTCGCCCAAGTTTTAGCAGGAACCAGATCGATCGATCCAGATCGGGCACAGGTTCTAGCCAATCGATTCAAACTATCACCAAAAATATTCTTACAATTGGAATAGATATAGAGCGGATCGATAAAAAATATTATTATGGCAATCAGACAAGATACCTTGTGGGAGCAGTTTCTTTCACCTTTGATTCAGAGTTTACTGGATAAAGAGCAAATGATGGCAGTGCGCGATCGCATTGACTGGCATGAGACAATCGATCGATATCAAGCCCCAGAATTTAGCTATCCCAGCTACTATCACACCCAGAACTATCACGGGATTGAAGGTGGATATCTCACTCAGACAGCCGCGATTACTTACGATCCGATTACGCAATATGTACTACCGCCTTATGAACCTTGGGTGCGTCAGAGTTTGATCGATCGGGTTCGCACTCAACCGCGCCGAATCCTCGATCTCGGCTGCGGCACTGGTTCGATGACGGTTCCGCTCAAGCAAGCCTTTCCAGGTGCCGTAGTGACGGGTTTAGACTTGTCTCCGTACATGTTAGCAGTCGCGGAAGATCGAGCTAGTCAAGCAGGTGTAGAGATTGAGTGGGCGCATGGTACCGCCGAATTAACTCAGTTTGAGGCGGGAAGTTTCGATCTAGTTACAGCAGCATTGTTATTTCATGAAACCCCACCCGCGATCGCCCAGACAATTCTGGCTGAGAGTTATCGGTTACTATCAGCAGGGGGACAACTGCTGATTCTCGATGGCAATCAACGCACCCTCCGCAGTCTCGAATTGTTAAATAATGTGTTTGAAGAACCCTATATCCAAGCTTACGCAGCAGGTAATCTCGATGCGTGGTTGGGTAAAGCCGGATTTGATGACGTAGAAACAAAGGATGTTTTTTGGATAAATCAAGTCACTCGTGGAGTTAAGAAATAAGAGCTGACAAATATTTACGTGCTCTTGAATTTTAGTGGTAAAAAGTAGCGTAGACACTGCCAGCCCTTTCAACATGTAAAATAAGCTAACCTGCGATCGCGGACATTCGCGGATCGGTACAATCGGAATTGGTTTTACCCCACCCCAACCCTCCCCTTATCAAGGGGAGGGAGTAAAGCCCAGTTTGAGATAATTTATTGTCGATCGACTATCAACTGTCAACTGTCAACTGATTTAAAGTGGTTTTAAAAGCGGTTTTATTTAATTTTAATGGAGTGATTATTAAGGATGAATCGATTCATCGAGAGTCGATCGACGAAATCCTATTAGCTGAGAACTTATCGCCACAGGGTAAAGAATTCTCAAAAGTATCTGTTGCTAGTAGTGATAAATCGTGCCTAAAAGAGTTATTAAAATTGCGCGGGCGATCGATAACTGATGAATATCTAGATAAATTAATAGCTAAAAAGGCGATCGTATATCGTCAAAAATTGGAGCAGTTGGAGATCTTACCGATTTATCCAGATGTAGTTCAGTTTATCGAACAGATGTTTAATAATAGTTGTAAATTGGCAGTGGTGACTGGGGCGATCGGATCGGAAGTTGAACTAGGATTGAAACAGGGTAGAATCGGTCTTTATTTTGATACGATCGTTTCTGGAGACGATATCAGTCAGAATAAACCAGATCCGCAGGGGTATTTGCTCGCGATCGACAGTTTAAATAAACTATATCCCGATCTAAATCTATTATCATCTGAATGTCTGGCGATCGAGGATACATTTGCAGGGCTGCAAGCTAGTAAATCCGCTGGAATTCAAGCAGTCGCGATCGCGCATACTTATCCCTTTCATATGTTGCAACGTCGGGCTAATTGGACGATCGATCGGTTTGCCGATTTAGAATTCGATCGGATCGATAAATTTTTTGAATCTGTAAAATAAAAAATTGAATTTTGCCGCGTCACCTTTCCTGGTAACATTCACTTCGTCGTCTTACTGATGATGGAAATAAGCATGTTAAACTTACCCGATATCTGCCATTTGTCGATCGTCGTGCTGATTTCCCCGATTATTTATACTTCAGCCTCGATCGATTCAGCATTACTATTCATCGCCCTCCAATGAGATCGGGCATGAGCCGAATCCGCCAAAGACAACCATTCCCCTTTGCGCCCTTCGCGGCAAACACCAACAACCCCGCCCAGACAAATACCCCTTCGCGCCCTTTGCGTTAAAAAATCCCCACGAATCCCCATGTTAAACCCTCCAGCCGAAACTCCAACATTACCCTCGATCGAGAAAATGAACTTCGGCACCAAACTTGCCTACGGTGCTGGAGATGTCGGCGTGGCAATCGTGGAGATCTTATTGCTATCTTACCTCTCCCCCTTCCTCACAGATGTAGCTCGTTTAACACCTGGATTGGCGGGATGGACTCAATTGGTAGCGCGAGTCTGGGATGCCTTTCTCGATCCTGTCATCGGGATTATGAGCGATCGCGGCAACGTCTTCGGTGCCAAAATTAAGGCACAGTGGGGGCGACGCTATCCCTGGATGCTCCTTGCAGCGGTGCCATTTGGGTTACTGTTTATCTGTCAATGGTTGATTCCCTTTCCCGCCAGTAATCAATGGGGATTATTTGGCTTTTATACAGTGGTGTCGATGTTTTTAGGGATATTTTCTACGATGTATAGTCTCCCTTATACTGCGCTCACAGCCGAATTAACTGAAGACTACAACGAACGCACTAGTTTGAATAGTTTTAGGTTTACATTCTCGTTAGGGGGAAGTATCGTCGCTTTATTAATTGCGCGGACTGTATTTCAGCAAGTCAAAGATCCCGCCCAACAATACCTGACGATCGGAATTATCTGTGCGATTATTTCAGTCATACCCATCTTTTACTGTGTCTGGGGAACCCAAGCACGAGCCAAGCTCGTCAATCGACTTCAGTCAGCCAGAGTTGAAGACACAGTATCGCTACCACTCACAGCACAATTGCGATCGGTATTTACCAATCGTGCCTTCATGTGTGTAGTTGGGATTTATCTCTGTTCCTGGTTTAGTCTCCAACTTACCGCCGCAATTATTCCCTACTTTGCCGTGAGTTGGATGGGATTAAAACAGGCTGATTCACCCCTAATTATTCTCGCAGTTCAGGGGACTGCACTAGGGATGTTATCCGTCTGGAGTAAAATCAGTCAAAAAGTCGGTAAAAAAGCAGTTTATTTCATGGGAACGGGGTTCTGGATTATCTCCCAAGCGGGTTTATTTCTACTCCAACCAGGTCAAAACTTGCAGCTATACCTGCTAGCCATTTTAGCTGGATTGGGTGTCTCCACGGCTTATTTAGTACCTTGGTCGATGCTGCCAGATGTGATCGAACTAGATGAACTCGAAACCGGACAACGCCGCGAGGGGTTATTCTATAGCTTCATGGTGTTCTTACAAAAAATCTGTTTGGGTGTCGCCCTAGCAGTGATTTTACAGAGTTTAGAATGGACTGGTTATATCAGCCCGACGGCAACAGTTCTCGCTCCGATTCAACCGCCAGCAGTGTTACTCGCCATCCGACTCGCGATCGGACCGATCCCCACAATATCGCTAATCGGTGGTTTAATCCTCGCCTATTTCTACCCAATTACCCGCGAACGCCATCAACAAATTCTCTTACAATTAGCCGAACGTCGGAAGGAATTATAGATTTTTGCATATTAAGTCCTAAAAGTTAGCCAGAGAGCAATCCAAAGATAAAAAGTGTGCCTCATGATAGCCGGAAGTGCTGTAAATTACGGGTAATGGGGACAATTGCCGCGATCGATGTCAATAATCAAGAACAAGCTGGGTATCTTAATAATGTGGGAAGAAAAATCAGACACCAGGCGATCGCGCATGGTGTCTTACTTCGTTTATTGGGCAATGTACTATATTTAATGCCACCCTATTGTATTACTGAAGCTGAATTAGCCTGGGTGTATGCACAGATCGATCGAGTTTGGGATAAAGTGCTCGATCTTCCCTAGCTTTTCGTTGTAGATATTCGGAATACATACATCAATTTTTAGACAGCTAATAAAATTGATGTATGTAAAATTTTTATTAGTCTATAAATATCTAAAAGTTGCGATTCTATCCGCCGGAGATTGGAGGATTTTACAGATATTTCTATAGCTTTTTACCGTACGGATATATTTTGCTATTTTCTAATTTTAATAAAGCGTCGATAAATATAGCATATTTTCAATAAAGTAGCTAGAGTTCCTAGCAAATTCTACCGATCGATAGAATTTCTAGCTAAAGACAAAGCCGAGTTAGATAGTGTTTGCCGATGATGTAAAAAGCGATACGGACAGGGAATTCCTCTGATCGATTCGGGTCATTTTGCCGCTAGTTATCCCACTTTCCAACAGACAGCATAAAGTCTTGATTGAATAAATATGAAAAATCCGTTAAGTTATGGATGGCACAACAATACGGAAATCTTATGGGCGACATTAACGCAACTTTTACATCGACAGACCGTGCCTTCCACATTGAGGGATACGAAAAAATTGACTTTAGCTTACTATACGTAAGCGGTGCTTTTAAGATTGAGAATCCTGAGATTGCGGACAGCTACCGCCAATTCGGACGTTGTTTGATGGTTGTCGATCGGAATGTGTTCGGTCTATATGGCGAACAAATGCAGGATTATTTCAAGCATTATGATATCGACTTAACAGTATTTCCAGTCTCGATCAAGGAACCTGACAAGACACTGGCGACTTTTGAAAGTATTATTGATGCCTTTGTTGATTTCGGACTCGTACGGAAAGAGCCTGTTTTAGTAGTTGGCGGTGGATTGACTACTGACGTTGCTGGCTTTGCTTGCTCCACCTATCGCCGTAAAACTAATTATATCCGCGTACCAACATCCCTAATCGGGCTAATTGATGCAAGTGTAGCGATCAAAGTCGCTGTCAACCACGGTAAATTAAAGAACCGTCTCGGTGCCTACCACGCTTCGCAAAAGGTAATCCTCGACTTCTCATTCCTGAAATCTCTCCCAACCGACCAAGTGCGGAATGGTATGGCTGAGTTGATCAAGATCGCGGTAGTCGGCAACACCGAAATTTTTGAATTGTTGGAAAACTATGGTGAAGCACTGCTACATAGCCACTTTGGTTATTTAGACGGCACCTCCGATCTGCAAGAAGTAGCACATAGCTTAACTTACAATGCGATTCAGTCGATGTTGAAGTTGGAAGTACCCAACCTGCATGAGCTAGACTTGGATCGGGTGATTGCTTATGGTCACACCTGGAGTCCTACCCTAGAACTGACACCAGAGATCCCCATGTTCCACGGTCATAGTGTCGCCATCGATATGGCTTTCACGGCGACTATTGCCCAACAACGTGGATATATTTCAGTAATCGATCGCGATCGCATTTTAGGGCTGATGAGCCGTTTAGGACTAGCAATTGATAGCCCTTACTTGACTCCCGAACTACTCTGGAAAGCGACAACCTCGATCGCACGTACCCGCGACGGATTGCAGCGTGCAGCCGCTCCTTGCCCCATTGGTGAGTGCCGTTTCATGAACGATCTGACTCGGACTGAGTTGGATGCAGCCCTAGCAGTGCATCGTGAAGTCTGTCAAGCCTATCCCCGCAATGGTGATGGTGTAGACATGTACGTTGTCTTAGACAAAGTTGCCACTGCTGCCGCAGCAGGAGTATAACTATGAGACCAGTAACCCCAGCCGGAATCTTGGCGGCTAAACTCGAAAGTCTCGCTCATCAAGTTTCGCTGATCGAGCAGATCGATCCAGCTTTCAAAGCCGAACTACAGCAAGCCTACGAGCTGGCAAATGGTCTCGATCCTTACCTCGATCTCTGCACTACGCCAGAATCTCCAGCATTAGCAGCATTAGTCCAGCGCACCAATGCAGAGGATTGGAACAAACGATTTGCTGACGGTGAGACTGTCAAACCATTAGAACAGGAAATGGTTTCCGGTCATGTTGAGGGTCAGTTTCTCAAATTTCTGATCCATCTAACTAGAGCGCGGCGAGTGTTGGAGATTGGGATGTTTACTGGTTACTCAGCACTAGCGATGGCTGAAGCACTACCAGCCGACGGGGAAGTAGTAGCTTGCGAAGTCGATGCTTATGCGGCGGAGTTTGCTCAGAAGTGCTTTAATGAATCAACATCCGGTCACAAAATCGTGGTGAAGGTTGCACCTGCACTAGAAACCATGCAACAGTTGGCGGCTGATGGCGAGGTATTCGATCTGGTGTTTATCGATGCGGATAAAGGTGGTTATCTAGACTATCTCGATCTATTGCTCACTACTGGACTATTGGCTCCCAATGGCTCGATCTATGCAGATAATACTCTGATGCAGGGGCAGCCTTATGTATCGGGGATGGCTACGCCGAATGGGGTGGCGATCGCTAAATTCAATCAGGCTGTAGCTAACGATCCGCGTGTGGAGCAGGTATTAATACCACTGCGAGATGGGATTACGCTGATTCGGCGAGTTTAGTTCATCTCCTCGATCCTACTGCGATCCAAGCCTGTTTGAGTTGCTCGTAGATGTTTACCCCACCCCAGCCCTCCCCTTATCAAGGCAGGGCTGATCTATTGGAAAAAGAATAATGCTAAAACCCAATTGTTTCGTTTAACTTCCATCTACATTCGATCGAGACTTAACGACAGAAAAGGGTTAGAGCGGTTTTTCTCTGGTGGATGGATCAGCCCTGC
>NZ_JBGSQZ010000295.1:0-23476 GCF_041737865.1 Chamaesiphon sp. | reverse complement strand
TTGTCTCGCTTTTATGTGCGGGGGAACCCCGCCCATAGCGAGCCGCTAAATCCCCCTTAAAAAGGGGGACTAAGACTCTTGCTCCCCCTTTTTAAGGGGGCTGGGGGGATTCAATCTATACTTTTCAAACACCCTCTAAGGGTAGCCCTACAGGTTAATTGTGTAGGGGTGCCCTTGACGGGTACCCTGGATCTACGCTTATTACTGTCTGCCTGATGCAACGCACGAGTCGTGAAACCGCCTAAGCAAAACGTCTCGCTTCACTCGCCTAGAGCTTGTAACTGTCAACTGTCAACTGTCAACTGTTTAAAAATATGAAACTTTTAGCTTATCTATTCGGTTTGGGTGCCGTAACTAGTGCGATCCTATCCAACCTTGCCCCAGTACTGGCTCAGATCGCTGGCGGTAATGATAACGGTAGTGGCAGAGAAGCCATCACCGCCCCACTAGCTGGGAGCCGTCAGGAAACTTACATCTCCCAGAGTCAAATTGCTGTCGATCGATTTTCCAAGTCGCTAACGGCTAACAGTATTGGCGATGTAGCTACATTTGATGTCATCAATGGTAGCGCACCCGCCCCGCTAGTGGCGGCATTATTACCTACTGGGGTTACGGCTGATGGTGCGACTGGCAAAGCTGCCGATCGGCTTGCCAATACGCTCAAAGGGATGCGATCGAGCGATGGTAAGATTGACGCTAAGAAATTAAATGGCTCTGTCGGTGCATTTAATCAGTACGTCAAAGCTCTAGTTGGCGAACTCGGCCCAGATCGAGCAATCGCCACGGCACCTGTGGGGCAAAAAGCTGTCCAAGGACTTCTGAGTCAACTACTTCAAGTTGCCAACCAAGCAGCACCTCCAGCTCCAGCCGCACCCAAACAATAGGAGCACAAGAGTGGGGATTGAGCGCGCAGGCTTCGACCGATATTAGTAAGATTGATGCCTAGACTAAATTCCAGTCAAGCAACTTCTAACTACAATCTAGAGTAAAGCGAATGCCGCTCCAAGCTGTCTTGACTCGCTAAACCCTCGGGGAACCCGAGGAGCGCGAGTCGCTCACACACGCCATCCATACGCAGGGGAGTTTGAGGGGGGGAGTTTGAGGGGCGGCGTTCCGCTCCTCAACGGGGGGTCTGGGGGTTCCGACCCCCAGATCCGGGTTCTGCCCACACTAGGAAAATCGCCACCCTCAGATTCTCTTCGGCTGCCGATTTGCTGCTCACTAAAAGATCTCAAATAGGTTCTATAAGGGTAGGGCTGGGGTGGGGTGAACAACCTTCACAACAACTCAAATCGACTTGTGCAGACACGGTAGCCTGATTGAGGGATGAAATCCCCAATCTCGACCATCTATAATGGTTGGGAGTGCAACATCAAGTGTAGATTAGTGATTCAGGCAGAGACGTTAGAGTTATTAGAATGGTCGCGGTTGTGTCAGCAGGTAGCAACATTTGCAGCGACTAAGTTGGGGACGATTGCGGCGAGAAATTTAGTCATCCCCAAGCAGCTTAGTGTCAGTCTGAATCTACTGGCGCAGACAAAAGAGGTGTATGACTTAGAAACCCGATTGACTGGTGGTTTGTCCCTCGACGGGATCGAAGATTTTGGGGATGCACTCGAACGCGCTGCGGTGCAAGGGATGTTGTCAGGGAAGGAGCTGCACGAGATTGCGACTACCTTGGCGGGAATGCGGAAACTCCGCCGGACGATCGAGAGTGAAGAAAATATCCCTGTGTTGCAGGGATTGGTAGCAGACGTGCGGACGTATCCCGAACTAGAGCAAGATATTTACCGCTGTATCGACGATCGCGGGGATGTCACCGATCGATCGAGTGAAAAATTAGCCGATGTGCGAGTCAAGCTCAAAGGACTGCGCGATCGGATCTACAAGTTACTCAATAGTCTGATCCAACGTCAAGCTAATGCGATCCAACAGCCATTAATTACCCAACGTAGCGATCGATTCGTCATCCCAGTCAAAGCTTCCCACAAAGATGCTATCCCTGGTGTAGTTCACGATACATCTGGGAGTGGCTCGACGCTCTACATCGAACCCCATCAGATTATCAATCTCGGCAATCAACTGCGCCAACTCCAACGCCAGGAACAGCGGGAAATCGAACTAGTGCTGACGGCTCTCACCGCCAAGGTGACGGAAGTTGTAGACGATCTAGAACATCTGCTGGTAGTCGCTACGACGATCGATCTCGCCACCGCCAGAGCTAGATATAGTCTGTGGTTGGAAGCCAATCCCCCCAGATTCATCGAGCCAGCATCTGAATATATTACCCTCCGCCAGCTCCGCCACCCCTTACTACTGTGGAAGCATCGTCACGAGGAAGGTGCCCAGGTGGTGCCGATCGATCTATCGATCCGTCCAGATATCCGCGTAGTGACCATTACTGGCCCCAATACAGGCGGTAAAACCGTTACCCTCAAAACTCTCGCGATCGTCGCTTTGATGGCCAAGGTGGGGCTATTTATCCCCGCTCGTGAGCCAGTTGAGATTCCCTGGTTCGACCTGATTCTCGCCGACATTGGCGATGAGCAATCCCTGCAACAAAGTCTGTCTACATTTTCGGGACATATTCGCCGGATCGGGAGGATCTTGGATGCCATCGGGGAAGAGGAAACGGGGAGCGCGGAGCGGGAAGAAGGAGACGAAGACATCCCAATCCAAAATTCCTCCTTAATTCTCCTCGATGAAGTCGGAGCCGGAACAGATCCTGCTGAGGGCAGCGCATTAGCGATCGCTCTATTGCAATATTTAGCCGATCGAGCGATGCTAACGATCGCCAGTACTCACTATGGCGAATTAAAAGCTCTCAAATATCAAGACAGCCGATTTGAAAATGCGTCGGTCGAGTTTGACGATCTCAAACTTGCGCCGACTTATCGCTTATTATGGGGAATTCCTGGTCGATCGAATGCCCTGTCGATCGCTCAGAGATTGGGTTTAAATTCAGAAGTAATTGAGAATGCTAAATCTCAGGTAGTCTTGGGTGCAACTCAACAAGTAAATGAAGTAATCGCGGGGTTAGAAGCACAACGACGCAGCCAGGAAACCAAAGCCAATCAAGCGGCGGCACTCCTTAGACAGGCAGAAGCATTCTATCTGGAAGTTTCTCAAGCCGCCACTCAGTTGCAAGCGCGAGAACAGGAACTCAAACTAAATCAGGAACGCGCCATTCAAGCCGCAATTACTGGAGCCAAAGGTGAAATCGCCCAGGTAATTCGCCAACTCCAGCAAGGGCCACAAACCGCTCAGGCTGCCCAGCAAGCCACCTCCGCCCTAGATGGACTAAATAATCGTCATTTACCAGCTAAGTCAACGCCCAAGCCGCCTCCAGGCTTCAATCCGCAGGTTGGCGATCGGATTCGCATTCCTAAATTAGGACAAACGGCCGAAGTCCTCACCAAGGTAGATGATAGCGGTAATCTCAGTGTCAAATTCGGCATCATGAAAATGAATGTCGCTCTAGTCGATATCGAGTCTTTGACAGGCGAAAAAGCTGCACCACCGCCGAAAAAATCCGCAGCAAAAGTTCCAGGTAAAGCTACTCCGGTTGCTGCTGTAGTCGCAATTCGGACATCTAAAAATACTGTAGATGTGCGAGGGCAAAGAGTAATGAATGCTGAAACTGAAATCGAACGCGCGATCGGTCAAGCATATCAATCCGGTATTATGTGGGTGATTCATGGTAAAGGTACTGGCAAACTCCGCGAAGGAGTCCAAGAATTTTTATCCCATCATCCCCAAGTCGATCGATTTGAATTAGCTGGTGAAAAAGATGGTGGCGGTGGTGTGACGATTGTTTATCTAAAATAGTTTAGATTGTCTCACGATTCACAATATAGCAATCCTAAATGAAAAGTTAGGTTGATGTAGTGGGACGACAAGACTAAAAGTGTGGGTAAAGCGATTTTCTTTCTCCAGAGGCTGCGCCAACGCTCGGAATATTACTAATTGTGGGCATTCAGAGTTCTGAATGCCCACAATTTTAGCCTTGTTGAAGTAGGGTGTGTTAGCGACAGCGTAACGCACCAATATTTACCAGGATCTGATTTAGGATTGCTATATACTTACGGCAGACTAAGCTGTTTTACATCTAAATCTTTTGACTGAATCCCTTACAGCAAAGGTTCTAGAGGACAAAAGAGTGTTTTAAATGTTTGACAGCTTAACGCTAAATGATTATCATATTCAAAATCAACGCCTTGTAGCTGGGCGAAAAGTAAATTTAGCAATATCACAATATTTACAAAAGTAACTCGCTCGCCGAGCGTAATCTATACATTATTTAAGCACAATTATCCTAATCTAGACATCAAAAATATTAAACTCAATCTTTAAATTTCTTAATTAAACCTTAACTGGATATTAATCTTTTACTGTGCTGTATTTAACATGGGGAGCTAGATCTCAATGTTAGAATTTTAGTGAAAAGATTGTATCGATCGAGTAATGACACCAAGCTAGTCCGATCCAACAAACTAGCTTGAGTAAAGTATGGTGCTGCCTAAGCTGACAGAATCTTTTGCTAATACTATCCTTCTCTTTTAAGTTCATTATTGTCACGATCGAGTCAATCCGATCTAGATAAACACAGGAAAGTTAAATTGCATGGCTAAGAATACGATTATCATGATTGGCGACGGTATGGGCTGGGAAATGACCCGCGCCGCAGCCGTCTATAAGCAGATCCAAGAAGGTAAAACTGGTGCTAGCCTCAGCGATTTCTACACGGCTGGTAAAGGTACTGGTCTGAACATGCAGACCCTCACGGGTTACACCTTGGCGACCAATTACGGAACGACGATTCCCGATGCTAATGGTGTCTACAGCACTGGTCAAGCAGCCGTAACTGGACCTAACACTGCTGCGACAGGTGCCAATCCAGCTACTGCTGGTTTTGTATTCAATCCCACTTTCAACCCTGGTACTACTGCTAGTGGTGGGGCAAAAGTTAGTGATGGCGTAGTTGGTAACTTAGTTGGTTACGATCCCGTCCGTGGTGGTGTCAATCCCTGGACACTAGGCACTGACAAAGAATATATCAAACTCAGCTATCCTGACTCCGCGAATACTGCTACGACCCTTTACACTGGGATCAAGAGCTATAATAATGCGATCGGCGTTGATATCTTTGAGGACAACATCGAAGGTGCTCTAGCCAAAGCCGCAGCACAGGGTAAATCGACTGGTATAGTTACATCTGTACCCATCGATCACGCGACTCCAGCAGCAGCAGCAGCCAACGTCAACCGTCGGAATAAATATGACGAAGACTATCCAGCATTGGATAATATTCTGCAACAAGAACTCCGCATCTACCAACCTACCGTCATCCTCGGCGGCGGTCATCCCTTATCTACGCCTGGTAATCCACTCCCTGCTGGAGTCGAGCCGCTGCGAGATAATACCTACATCAAGGCATCTACTTACAAAGAATTCAGCACCAAGCCTAACGACAACCTCTACGACTACACGTTCCTAGAGCGTGGTAAGGATGCCGCTAAAGTGCTGGCTGAGACAGCAGCTAAAATCGATCCGAATAACGGCGATCGCCTGTTCGGTCTATACGGCGCACGCGGTCAAAATGGTAATTTACCTGTCAGTTCTGCCAATGGTGACTACAGCACCACTGGTTTGGACATGTTCAGCGTCAACAGCACCAAAGGATTGAACCAAGACTTCCTTCGTCCGCTCAAATTTGGTGAAACTGACGCTCAATTCATCGCCACCGAGCGCAATGAAAACCCCACTCTCGACGATCTGACCAAAGCTGCTCTAAACATCTTGGGCAAAGATCCCGACGGTTTTTGGGTGACGATTGAGGGTGGAGATATTGACTGGGCTGCTCATGATAACAATATCGACAACCTGATCGGTGCAACTCTAGACTTTGACAAATCGGTTGGATCGGTCATCGCCTGGATTAATGCAAATGGTGGTTGGGAAGAGAACCAACTCATCGTTACTGCCGATCACGATCACTATCTGACCCTCAATGGTGATTTCCCAACTCTAGTTCGTAACAATGCCGCTAACGGTATCAGCGAACTAACCACTAACGACAACATCGCTCAATCTGGTAACTTCTGGGGTACTAGCGCAACTGATAAGTACAATTGGGGCAACCACACCAACCGTGCTGTACCTGTCTACTACCAAGGGCCTGAGTCTTCATTACTAACGGCTTCGATCGGCACTGGCTATGAAGCTTATGGCAAACAAGTTCAAGGTATTCCTGGCCTAATCGATCAAGTTGATATCGGTGAAACGCTGATCGCTTCAGCACTTGACACCGTTCAGAAGGAATTGGTAGCCGGAACTACTGGTGTTGATGTCTTGATTGCATCTGCTAGCAGTAGTGTTGATGGTGTCTACGACACTGTTTTCACTGGTGGTGGTAATGATGTTATCGATCTCGCTTTCAACACCAACGCCCGCAATAACCGCGTTGATGGTGGTACAGGTGCTGATACCATCTATGTCAGCCGTAACGATCGCGCTTTCGGTAGTGCAGGCGATGACATCTTTGAAGCTCTCGACAGCAAAGGTGGTAATCGGATGTCTGGTGGTGCTGGTAACGACGACTTCTACCTCGGTAGTAATGACTTCGCGCTCGGTGGCGATGGTGCCGATCGATTCTTTGCTAGCAACGGTGGTGGTAACACCATCTCTGGTGGTGCTGGTGCCGACCAATTCTGGATCGCTAATGCTGAGTTGCCTGGTGCGGGCAACAAAGTCGTAGACTTCCAAATCGGTACCGACGTTATCGGAATTAAAGCGGCTCTTAGCTTGGGCATCAGTGCTAGCACGCTGAAATTGGCTCAAGTTGGTGGTGATACTGCGATTAATTTTGGTACTCAAACCTTAGCAACGTTGATCGGTATTCAAGCTACTAGCTTGAACACTAGCAACGCTGGTCAGTTTGTCTTTGGATAATCACAAGATTAGCAATTAGATATTTAAGATTGTCGGCAAAACATCTCAAGATATTTTGCCGACTTTTTTTAGATATTGTTGGTAAATAGTAGATTTTGGTTGTTTCTATGTATGCTGTCTTAATCAGATCTTAATGTCAAGCTAACTCAAGCTTAACGCTGGAATAAGAACACAGTGATAAGATGCACCTGGAAATATCGCTCGTCAAGTGCGGTATCGTGTTCGCACCTAGTTGTCTACATAAAATGCGGTATCTGACGATCGTTACATCATTTTATGGTAGCTGACATCGCAGTTATGCAAACTCACAATACCAAGAGTATCAATTCTAGCTACTCAAAAAAGTATTAAAGCGAATACCATCCACATTCTATCCAGATTACTAAAGGGAGATTTCAATGGCAATAGTTAATGGTACTGCTAACAGCGATGTATTGTTCATCGACAAAGAAAAAAGCAACGACACATTGCTTGGTCTAGCTGGAAATGACTACTTAGATGCTTTGCCTGGAGCGGGAAATAACGTTCTCCGTGGTGGTGAAGGTGATGATGAGTTGTATGGTTATACAAACGATCGACTGTTTGGAGATGGCGGCAATGATAAGCTGTCGTCTGATGGCAATGGTACCAATACCTTAGCGGGTGGTGATGGTAATGACATTATTTATGCAGATCGCAACGATCTAGTTTCTGGTGATGCGGGCGATGACACAATTTATGGCGGACAGGGTGGCAATACAATTACTGGCGGCGCGGGTAAGGATGTATTTTTGGTGGCCAATGTCGATCTACCCAACACCCCCAATACAATTACTGATTTCGATCGCCTAAACGACACGATTAGAATTAACCTCGCTGGCGTTAGCCAATTTAGCGATCTAACTATTGCCAAATCTGGCAATGATGCCACAATTAGTTTTGGTACTCAACAACTCGCACTGCTCAAAAATACAGCCCCAGGTAGCCTCAATAGCAACACAGTCGCAGTCGGTATTAATGCACCCAATAATGCGGGTAGCAATGTGACTAGCTACGAATTTACCAATCTACCCAAGCTCGGTACTACCTCCAAAGGGCAAGATATCTTCCTCGGTGGCTTCTCGGGATTGTATTTCCAAGGCATTGCTGCCAATGGTAATCTCAAGTTTGTCACGAATACCGATCGCGGGCCAAATGGCGATCCGACTGGTGCCAATCGTCCCTTTTTCTTACCTAATTTTCAACCCGAAATCGTCAGTTTTGAACTCGATCGCACCTCTGGCGAGATAATTATTACCAAGCGCACTGGCTTATTTAGAGCCGATGGTAGGACACCACTTACCGGACTGCCCAACCTCCAAGCTGCGGCTAATGGTTTAGCCTACACCGATGAAATTGGTGTCGATCTCGATGGCAACGTTTTAGCCAACGATCCGCTCGGCGCAGATGTCGAAGGCATTGTCATCGGCCCTGATGGTAACTACTGGCTGGTAGACGAATACCGCCCCGCGATTTATCACTTTGATACTAATGGTAAATTACTCGATCGGTTTATCCCTAAAGGTACCGCTACTGCTCCAGTAGTCGATCTACCTGCTGGCACTTTCGGTACCGAAGTATTACCAGAAGTATATGCCCAACGCCGTAGCAATCGCGGATTTGAAGCAGTCGCGATCGAAGGTACCAAGCTCTATGCCTTCATGCAAAGTCCGATCGATAATCCAGATAACGCTGGCGATACAGCTTCCAGAGCTTCCCGCAATGTCCGCATTTTGGAATTTGATACCGTCACCAAAGCCGTCACTGGTGAATATCTCTACCTGCTCGATGATATTACTGGTAGTGGCAATGCCAAAACCGACAAACTCGGCGATGCTGTCTCCCTCGGTGGCGGTAAATTTGCCGTTGTCGAACGCGACGATCTCGCTACTACAGCTTCAAATAAGCTCATCTACCAAATCGATCTAGCAACAGCGACGAATATTAATAACCCTGCCAACTTTACCTTACCCACAGGTAAAACGATCGAGCAACTTACACCCGCAGAATTAACCGCAGCCAAGATTAATCCCGTCAGCAAGAGCCTCATCGTCAATGCTGCTAAGTTGGGCTACACCGGAGTCGAAAAACTCGAAGGTTTAGCATTAGTCGCCCCAAATACTCTCGCCTTGATTAATGACAACGATTTCAATGTCGTTGCAGGTAGCAAGGTACCCTCAAAGTTAGGAATTCTCGAACTGTCGAAGGACTTATCCATCACTGGCGCGATCGTCAATCGATCGATCTTAGCCACCGATCCCGCTAACCTGTTATTGAATCGCAACGATGTCTACACCAAAATTACTGGAGACAACCGCAACAACATTATTGATGCGAGTACTGGTGGCGGTAACAATCAGCTATTTGGCGGCGACGGTGCGGACGAGCTATATGCCTACCAAAACGATCGACTCTACGGTGAAGGTGGCAACGACATCCTCGATGCTACCGACGGTGCAGGTGGCAACCTTTTAGATGGTGGCAGTGGTAACGATACCCTATTTGCTAACACCAATGATACGCTCGTTGGTGGCGATGGTGACGATACCCTGTTTGCTGGTTTAGGTGGTAATATCCTGACGGGTGGTAATGGTAAAGATACATTCGTTCTCGCTGCTGCAACCTTACCAACTAAGGTAAATATCATTACCGACTTCAAAGCTGGTACCGATACGCTCAAAATTGTTGGCATTCCGGGCATCGGTGACGATCTTACTAAGCTAACTGCGACGATCCAAGGTAACGATACGTTGCTCAAAGCGGGGACTGTCGATCTAGCATTGCTCAAAGGGATTCAGGCAAATTCGATCGCTGATGTCTTAAATCCCAACCCCAATCCCAACCCCAATCCTAACCCCAATCCTAGCCCAAGTCCAACTCCGATCGCTGGCATTAGCATCAACAAGAACCTATTTATTACCGACACCACAGTTAAAGGTATGGGTATCAATGCTGACAGTCAGCAACCAGGTAGTAAAGTTAATGAAATTGGCTTTTTTGCTGTCGATGACATGACTGGTAAGATCGGCAGTATCACCCCTGGAGCAGCAGGTTATCTGAAATTAGCGATCGATTCAGCCAAGCCGATCTTCTCAACTCTTCATGGTAGTTTCTTTAGCAAGAATAAACGAGAAATTAGCTTAGATTCCAATAAAAATTACCAATTTTTCCAGGTGCAAGACGGCTCGATTGCCGATCTGAAACAACAAATTGATGGTGGTAAAATACCAACTAATCTCTTATTTGCACTGCCCGATGCAAGTGGTAACAGTCCATTTAAAGTCACAACTAACAGCACCAATGATGGCTATAAAATGTCAGTTAATAACGATGAACTGATATTGAATGTGTCCAAACTCGCTGGTACTACACCGAATATCCCCATCGGTGCCAAATCCCAAGGATTGCTCCAAGGACGTATTCTCGATCTCACCGACTACGTAGGCAAAACCCTCAAAGCAGATATCACCACCACCAGTGATGCAGGCTACAACAACAATATTGCTTTCTACGTAGTCGAAGATGCTATCCTCGGTACCATCAAAACTACCACTGGTAATATTCTCAAGCCTGGTGACGCTACTTATGCCGCTGAGGCAATTAAAATTGCAATCCTTCAAACAGGTAAAACCGATAGTAAACTCAACCAAGATCTCACTGGCGGTAAGATCTATGCACCTGTACTCATCGCGCAAGGTACACTAACCGATTTTGCCAGCAAAAACCCCACTAATGGCGGTGATGCTAACCAGATTCATGCTTACTTCAACTATCTCGGTGCCAATCCCGATAAGCTCGATCACTTCCGCTTGTTGGGTAACAATACCTTTGGTGTAGAGGATCTCTATGGTGGTGGCGATCGCGATTTCAATGATGTAGTTGTCAATATCAATATCAAAGTAGCCGATGGACAAGCCACCGCCTAAAGGTGGGGGCTTTAAACCCCTGATTTTCGATCGATGGCGCACCATCTACCCTCCACTGTCTTGAAAAGGTGCTCCACTTGTCTCGCCTTTGTGACCCCGATCCCGCACTTTTCGCCATCCACCATCAGCAATTCCAAATTCAGAACGAGTCTAGGTCATTTTAGCTAATTGACAACCCTTGAAGGCGTTTGATTTGTACAAGAGAATGAGGGTTTCAGCCCACACAATTTTTGAATTTGGAATTGCTGTCTCGATCGCCAGTATCTCACCAGTGGCGCGTATATTCCTACCGGACAGACATTATCGATCGATGGTGCGGTAGTCAGGATTCAAATCGTCGAAGGTAAGCTCGAAGATATTCAAGTTACAGGTACCCAAAGACTCAATCCCAACTACATGCGATCGCGGCTAGCATTGGCTACCAGACAGCCCTTGAACAACGATCGACTGATTGAAGGATTGCGCCTGTTGCAACAAGATCCCCTCATTGGCAGTATCGCTGCCGAACTCTCAACTGGCATTCAACCAGGTACCAACCTGCTCGAAATTAAAGTTAGGGAAAATAAAACTTTTACAGGCGAAATTGCTACCAATAACCATCGCCCACCGAGTATCGGCAGTTGGCAACGCCGCGCCCAGATGAGCGAAGCCAATGTCACTGGCTGGGGCGATACGCTGATTTTTGCCTATAGTAATACCGATGGTAGTAACGGGATCGATACTAGTTATACCGTGCCGCTGAGTCCATCCCAGACTACTCTGAGCGTCAATTTCGGCGGGACTAATAGCCGGATTATCGAAGAACCTTATCGATCGCTCGATCTGACTACCACTTCCCGCTATGCCGAAGTCAGCGTCCGCCAGCCGCTACTCCGTCGGGCTGGGCAAGATTCTACTCAATAATTCGCGCTGAGTCTGACTGGTTCTAGATTGGAGAGTAATAGTGCGTTGGGCAATACGCCCTATCCCCTCAGCTCTGGAGCGGATGATAATGGACGGCTCGGTATCTCAGCTTTGCGGTTTGGGCAAGAGTATATCTACAGAGACAATCGCTCTGTATTGGCACTGCGGAGTCAGCT
The DNA here is from genome assembly GCF_041737865.1 of Chamaesiphon sp. Classification (NCBI taxonomy): domain Bacteria; kingdom Bacillati; phylum Cyanobacteriota; class Cyanophyceae; order Gomontiellales; family Chamaesiphonaceae; genus Chamaesiphon; species Chamaesiphon sp. The sequence goes on along the minus strand of NZ_JBGSQZ010000295.1, from coordinate 11,502 downwards.
AAATGTGGGTGTTGGTGCGCTCAACTCGACGATTAATCCCACTGCTCCCGATAGTCGGTTTGTCTCCTGGTAAGGGCAAGGGCGATGGTTGCAACAGTTGGCTCCGAATACCGATCCGATCGTCCAGGGGCGGGTACAATTGGCAGATCGATCGCTAGTAGTGCTAGAACAGTTTGCAGTGGGCGGACAAACTACGGTACGCGGCTATCGTCAGGATGCACTACTGGCTGATAATGGTGCTTTTGCTGCGGTAGAATTACAATTACCGATCGGTAAATCTCCAACAAGTTTGTTCCAAATCGTACCCTTTATCGATGCGGGGACGGTGTGGAATAAGTCCGATCGAAGTGGCAATGGTAGCAATACTTTATTATCTACTGGGTTGGGATTGCAGTGGCGAACCGATAATCTCAGTGCGCGGATCGATTGGGGGATTCCGTTGATTAATATTTCTGGTAGCCAGAATTCATGGCAAGATAACGGGTTGTATTTTTCTGTTCGCTACTTTCCTTTTTAATTAGTTTAGATCCGATGGGGGCAAATCGATCGAAGGATTCTAGGACAAGGAAGTGACTTCTCGATTATCATCAAACTGAGGAGATTTTCATCAAGTAGAATGAGCATTGAGCATTTCGCCTCGACGGAGCATGACACGCGCGATCGTTTCTAGAACTTGAAGCGCAGCAATTTGGAGGTGGGGAAAATCTCCAGAAAATTCACTCCAGCCGTCTTCGCCTTCAATGTAATCGAATAGGGTTTGGAGGGGCACACGCGTCCCAATAAATACAGGGATACCCGTCATAATTGCTGGATCGCTATGTACGATTTGGCGTTTGCAAAGCGTCTCTACCACGTCATTATTGAATTGCTGAATATCCATTATACTTTGCCGATGGATTTTTATATTGAATCTCATCAATCCATTTATTCCATTTTACCTTGCTCATCCGTTCGGCGATCGCAATAATGGGTATGAAATATTAGATAATTCTAGCTAAGTTCAATATAAATCCAGGCAATACATCATTACAACTAACCGAGATTGGGGATTGTAAAATCTCAACTTCTACACTGAGTCGATAGATCTCCACCTGTCGATCTTGGGGGTTGATTAATAACCCCAACCGCACACCATTATCGCGATATTCGATCATTTTCGATCGCAATTCTGGCAATTTATCCGTGCGCGAACGTAGCTCGATTACAAAGTCTGGAGCCAGTGGGGGAAACTTCTGACGATCTTCATCAGACAGTGCATTCCACCGTGATAATTCTACCCAAGCAGCATCAGGCGATCGTTGACTACCCAATGGTAGCTTGAAAATCGTTGAAGAACTAAAAGCTCTACCTAAGTCTGTAGTTTGGTTCCAGACATATAATTGAGAACCTAAGTTTAACTCACGATCTCCACTTTCTCCGCCTACTGGTGACATAACGATTAGAACTCCGGTAGCGGTTAATTCGAGTGGCTGTTCGGGATTAGCGATACAGAGTTGATAAAACTGTTCGTCAGTGAGTTTGATGGTACTGAGATCGAGGGGGAGTGAATCTGGGATATTGGAGTAAGCGATGGTCATAAAACCTCCAACCGATTGCAGGGATAAGTTTTGGACTAGTTTGATTATATACTCAAAACGGCTACAGGATGGACTTTTTATTCAATAGCCTAAGCTTTGCTCCACAAGGGTTTCAACCGTTAGAGTAAAAGTCTAGCTCTCATCCGTGTTTAGTATAACTGGAATCACCAGATCGCTTGGATTGCAGTTTTTGGTATTGTGGGTCGTTGATTTTGGTTAGTATTGCCAATACATTGCGCGATTTGGGTACTCGCGATCGCACAGATCGACTCCAGCCCCCGTCTACTGTACCGCTAACGTGTCCGATCCAGCCGACGGGTAGTTTGCAAGCTGCGGCATATTATCAACTCGCGATCGCCTGTTATCAGCCAGCTGGGACGCTGACAGCGGATCTCGATCTGCTCAGTCTCCAATGAGTAGCTTAATAGCAAAGTACCATTTTTACCCGCAAGGGGTGCAGATCTGAGGGTTATCGCTATTTACGAATCCCCCCTCGAATCGTCGGAAATGCGGGTGCAACCCCCGCCTCACTACCTATAGGTGGGTAGCCAATTAGTAAGGCAGTTGATTTATTCCTTTTCGCTTAACTTGCCCGTCAGGGACGACAGATGAGGATTATCGTGGTTCAACCATTCGCAGGTGCAACTCCTGCTCCACCTAAATTTGGGATTGTAACTCAGTGGTTAGAGTGTCCGCCTGTCTAGCGGAAAGTCGCGGGTTCGACTCCCGTCAATCCCGTCCATCTCTTAATAAGAGTTGGTATCTAAGGAACTGTAGCTCAGTGGTAGAGCACCTAAAAACATCCTTCTTCGCCTTTTGCCTCTAGGGGACGTAGAACGAGGATTATCGCCTTATAAGCAGGTGGTAGGTTCGATTCCTACCAGTTCCAATATGACTTTCATCAGTCATAATGCCGCGCGATTGAAATCGCCGCTCGGAATGCAAAACCCACCTGCGCGGGTTAGATAGTTAGTCCGCGCAGGTGGGTTTTGCAACACTAGCAACGATTTCAATCGTTGTGGTATCCGAACCGCTCACTAGTGAGCGGTTGCCATAACAGCAGATCGTCTAGATAGATAGGACGCCGTTATTATCCCTTTTCAAACAGTTTGCCTGCAAAGGACGAATGAATAGGGTTATCGCTTTCCCGCCGGAAACGTGGGTGCAAATCCCACTCTGCTGAATTTTTACATTACCGCCCTCACGGGCTGAAGGAGGTTACAAAAACATGGTTTACAATTTCTTTTTCGGTAACAAACAAATACAAGCTACACCGCAAAACAAACCAATTCCTGGACGCAAATCAGAAATGATTCGAGGTAAATCCGGCGGTTATATGTTCCAGGCTGGCATTTGGCGGACATTGCGACGGTGCTTGTTAATCGGGACTGGTAACGGTAGTTACTATGCGACTAAATGGGAATTGACCAACGATTTTGTCGATGTTTTGGAACAATCGATCGCCGAAGATCCCGATCGAGTGGCACAGGAAATCGTCTATGCTTCTGACGGTCGATCGATTAATAATAGTGCGCCGATCTGGGCATTAGTATTACTCTCGATGGGTGAATCTCCCGCCGCTAAAGCAGCTTTTCAATCGATCTTTCCCCAAGTCATCCGCACAGCCAGCCACTTTTATGAGTGGATGAGCTACACCAAATCCGTGCGCGGTTTCGGTAAAGTCGTCCGCGAAGCTGGTAAAAATTGGTTGTTGCAAGGTGATACCAAAGCCCTCGCTTATCAATTGCTCAAATATCAACAACGCCACGGGTTTTCCAATCGTGATGCGTTACGATTGTTTCACGCCAAACCGCAAACCGAAGATCGCGATTTATTGTTTAAGTGGGTGGTGAATGGATGGGACGAATTGCCCCCAGAACCGCCTACAGCTGCCCCAAATCAGATCTGGTGGTATGAATGGTTAAAACGTCACCCCGATCGCACTCCAGAGGCAATTTCTAAGGGTCGCTTGACGTATGAAATGGCTGCACCTGTGGGCAAAATGGATGTCGCCGCATGGCAGTTATTGTTTGAAGATATGCCGATCGGTGCCCTATTACGAAACCTCGGTTCTTTAACTGAAATTGGTGTCTTGGCTCATTCCAAAACATCTAAGAAAAACCTCAACCGTGTGGCATCAATTCTCAATAGTAAGGAACACTTACGCAAAGGACGCATTCACCCGATCGATATTCTCAAAGCACTTAAAACTTATCGCTCTGGTGGTAGTTTGGGCAAAAGTAGCAAAACTTGGATACCTGTACCGCGCATCGTTGATATTTTGGAATTAGCCCTCGAAATGTCCTTCGATGCGATCGAGCCTACTGGCAAAGTATTTATGCACGCTGTCGATATCTCTGGTTCGATGTCTTACTATTCGGTAAGTTCAATTAATCTTACCTGTTGCGAAATCGCGACGACGATGGCATTAGTATCGGCAAAAGCGGAAAAAAACTACATGATTCGGGGTTTCTCAACTGAGTTTATCAGCCTGAATATTAACCGCAGTGACTCATTTAGTTCGGCAATGGAAAAAGCTAGTAATCTCAATTTTGGGGGTACAGATGCTAGTTCTGCTTACAATTGGATGATAAAAAATAACTGCTATGCTGATGTAATTTGTTTTTGGACTGACTGTGAAAGTTGGGCTGGGTATAAGCATCCCACCCAAGCATTAGCAGAATATCGTCAAAAGGTGAATCCTGATGCTAAAGCAATTTATATCTCGCTCGTGCCTAACAATATCTCCTTAGTAGATCCAAAAGACCCGAACTCTTGGGATATTGCTGGTTTCAATCCTAGCACTCCCAGATTGATTCAATCGTTGGCGGAGCCTCTGGAGAAAGAGAATCGCCAGTGGTGAATTATGAGGTAGTTGGCATCACTACAACTCCTCTCCCAATCTCAGTGGGAGATGGGCTTTTTCTTAGCGACAAGCACAAGGCAGTAGCGATATAATTAAGGTAGTGTCAGAGATTATCGTGTCCAAGTTTAGCCGATCGAAAAAGGCTAGCCAAAAACATTCAGTCATCACCGATCGTTGCTGGGGCTACTACCACAAATCATTGTTCGGGAAGATGTTGGCGTTTATGATAGTTGGCACATTACTACAGTCCATCCAAGCCCGCCAAAAATGGCTCACTCGCATCGGCATCGCGATCTTCGCGATCTTGGCTGCTGATACCATCGCCTTGACTGAGAAACCCGCTCGATCGATCTCAGCTCCATTTACCGAAGGCATCCACCTTTATGGTGAAACCGAGCGACCGGATGTAGTAGGTAAAGAATATATGATTTTTGAAACGATCGGTACTAAAACGCTCGGTGCTTTTTACTTACCCCGATCGGAGTTTAGTTGCTTTTACGGGCAGTTTAAAGGATCGAGCTTAAATGTGACCTTAATCGACCCCTTCGATCGTCAAAAGTACAATTTGACCCTCGCCGTCAATCCCAACGGTTTTACAGCCAGCAAGCAGCCAATGATGGGTCAACCGACCTATCAACCCCTCGGCAAAATTAGTGATAACGATCGCCGGATTTTAGCTGCTTGCAAATCACAACTTCCCAAATAGCTGCGAGTTACTCCCTAACCTGTGACAAATTGCGGAGTTCGTCCGGTCGGGAAACCCGACCATGGAACGAACCCAAGCTAGGCATCTAGTGTAGAGGTGGATGGTGAACGGTGAATTATGAATGCCTATTTCTTCGGTGGTTCGGGAGTAGAAAGATTTAGATCGGTGGAAATAGTAAATTAGTAAGTATACTTAGCGAAAGTCTAATCGATATCGATCGATTGTGGTCTTTTTTGGCTGCCGGATCCAGTTTGACTGCTAGTAGGTGTAAATCCTGCTTGCTTTTCCAACCATGTTTTTACGGGATCATCAGTTAGATTTAACCGCAGCACTCCAGAGATAAAACCACTACAAAAGGCGGCTGGTTCTTTGGTAAATTCTTTGAGAATAGGTGTCAATTCGTTCAAAAGCATAAGATCGATCGGGCTAACTTAGGGGATATCTGATCTCTCAATTTTAGCTCAAACAGCATTGATGATGTTAAACAGTTGACAGAGAGGTAGGGTGTGTTAGCGAAAGCGTAACGCACCAATGTTCGATACTGAAATATCAATCTTGAGCATCGGTTTGGGGTCTATTTCGTCTACTTCTAGCTCTAGGTTTTTCTGTGGGAGCCTGTTGCACTGCCGCCGCTGCGGCTTTATCGATATTCCCCGCTTTCACCCAACCTTGGACATTATCCACTTGCGATCGAATCAACACCCACTGTTTATCATCACTGGTTTTGATAATCGCAACTTTGGCATTAAATGCCACACTACCCAGCTTTTCGGCACCAGAATTAGGGTCTTTCTTCAGCGATAACCCATCTTTCCAGACGACTTTGGCATCAAATACTTCAGGCGGAAGCTTTTGGGGCGCATTTGGATCTTGAGGAGTAGTTGGTACCTGAATAGGTTTAGCTGCTGGCGGTTTGGGTTTAGGCTTGTCTGCAAGCGATTTACCACCATCCCGCTCTTCTGCAAATATAGGTTTGGGTGGACGTGTACTCATCTGAGTAACAAAGAAATAATAGCCCGCAGCACCCAAAATTCCAACCAATCCAACTAATCCAGTCAGAATACCGATGAGTAATTGTAGAGATTTTAGTGCGCCATTCATATTTGGGTATTAGGTATTAGGTGTTAGGGTTTAGGGGTTAGGGATGGATTGCGTTGTATTTAGTATCAATTTTTAAATTATTTCTATTGGCGAAAAGCCTAAAGCCTAAAGCCTAAAGCCTAAAGCCTAAAGCCTAAAGCCTAATCCTTACCTTGTCTCGAAGCTAGTCTCGCTTTACCAGAGTTTGCCCAGTCTTGGAGGAATTGGATTTGGGATTGGGCGGTGACGGCGAGGGGGATCATTTGACTGGCTGATTCTAGAATATCATCAGTGGTGAAATCACGGTTTTGACTGAAGCCGATGTGCATGGCTTCAATGAGGGTTTGTTCGATTTCGGCACCTGAAAAATCGGGTGTTTCGTATGCTAATCGATCGATGTCATACTGGGCGAGGTTATGGGGGCGGAGTTTCGTGAGATGGACATTGAAAATGGCGCGGCGTTCGGCTCTAGTCGGTAGTCCAACAAAGAAAATCTCATCAAATCTACCCTTACGGAGCATTTCGGCGGGGAGTGAGTCGATATTATTGGCTGTCGCGACGACGAAGACGGGGGAAGTTTTTTCAGTCAACCAGGTGATAAATGTCCCAAAGACCCGACTCGATGTGCCCGCATCGCCTTTCCCATCGATACCTGCGAAGGCTTTGTCGATCTCGTCGATCCAGAGTACGCAGGGAGATAGAGCTTCGGCGAGTTGGATCATCTGTCTGGTGCGGGCTTCCGACTCGCCTACCAAACCACCAAATAATCGTCCGACATCTAGCCTCAGCAGGGGTAGATACCAGTGATGGGAGATGGCTTTAGCCGTAAGAGATTTACCAGTGCCCTGAATTCCGACCAGGAGCAGCCCTCTAGGGTAGGGCAGACCATATTGACGCGCTCGATCGGAAAAGGAACCCCCACGGCGCAGCAACCAGTCTTTGAGGTTATCCAAACCACCGATATCGGTAATCTGTTCTTTGGCGGGGTAGAAGTCGAGAATTTGAGTCTGGCGGATGGTTTGGCGTTTTTCAGCGAGTACCAATTCGACATCATCGGGACGAATTTCGCCGTGGGTGGCGATCGCGCGAGCTAGTACCCGTCGAATCCGATCGAGTGATAATCCTTGACAAGCACGAACCAGATCGTCTAATTGCTGATTTGTCAAGTTATTACTAGTCGCAGTGAGCAATCGATCGATCTCGACTTTGATTTCGCTCGCAGTTGGGAGCGGAAATTCTAATAGGACGATCGCTTCGCTCAAATCGCTGGGAATGGTAATCTGAGGTGAGAGGATGACGATATTTTTGGGTTCGGATTTGAGCTTGCGCGCTAGATTGCGGAGCTTCCTAGCGACAGAAACATCTTCGAGAAAGCGGTGATAATCGCGGAGAATAAAGATCCCAGAGACATCGGGACTGAGCTTATCGACAAATTCGAGGGCTTGAAGGGGATTGCGTTTACCATAGCCATTATCATTGGGATTGCCCTGATAACCATCCACAAAGTCCCAGATATAAATCGGACGATTGCCTTGCTGCTGGGCAACTTTGGAGATCGCACCTTCCACCCGTTCTTCTTCGGTGGTGGGGATATAAATCAGGGGAGATCGCGCCCGTAAAAGTAGTTCAAATTCTGTACTAAATGCCATATTTGGTAGCCAAGGACTGCGGATCTGGATTTCCCCGATCCGGCTCAATCTATCTGTTCATAGCTTAATACAATCTACAATCAACAAGCTGGGCATCCAGCCTCTATTCCCACATTAATCGAACTGGATAGAGTGAAAATACCCGATCGGCACTGATAATTAAGATATCTTCAACGATCGATTGAGCAATTAATAGACGGTCAAACGGATCGCGGTGATGGAGTGGCAAAGTAGTAATTAGATCGAGATGTTCTAACCTTACAGGCAACGATTCCATGCTATTGAGTCTCATTTGCTCTGAAATGAAACTTGCGTAAGGAGTACCAATATTAAGTTTGCCAGTGCTTTGCTTAATTGCTATCTCCCAAACGCTGGCAATGCTCAACAAGATATCATTCCTGCCATCATTAATAATCGCAGTTACGGAACTGGGCAATCTGTCGCTACTTTGAACATACCAAATAAAAACATGAGTATCAACCAGAAACCTCACTCCATATACTCCTTGAATTCTGCTAACGGCTCGTCAAAATCATCTGATACCCAGATTAGCCCTTTGGCACTACCAGGTTTACGATCTGGTCTGATTTTTCCGATGGGCGTGAGTTTAATTGCAGGTCGATCTCCGTCAATCACAATTACTTCTTCACCATTAATGGCAGCTTGGATTAGCTGGTTTAGGTTAGCTGCGGCTTCTGTTACAGATACTTGCATAGTTTTAGCACTGTGACTACACCTTAATTGTAGGAGATTACTAGATAAGCGCGATCGCCAACTTGGGAATATTTCTCTCTGAGTATAGATAATGCCTGACCGGAACTGGGCACACTGATTGTAAGTAATCCAAATCACTCCTGTGCAAAAGTCAATCTATTTGGATTTTAGTTACCTAAATGTCAGACACCCCGTTCCATTCAAATCGAGACTAAAATCATGAATCGTGTATACATCATACTTGTTTCACTAACAGCGATGGCGGCGGTGACAGCTAGTGGCGCAAATGCTCAGGACAACTCCTCAGCTAATCTAAAACCCTACTCAGTCGGCCCTGCGATCGAATTTAGTGGCGGCGGCACATCCTTTGGTATTAAAGGGCGAATCAGCAATCCAGGCGTGCCAGTATCTGTCAGACCGATCGTACTGTTTGGTTATACACCCACTGTTAATGGTGCTACCTTCACTCAAGCGTTAACCAATGGTGTCAACAACTTTAGCAATTTTGCCGCGCTAACGCCCGAACAGCGACGAGCGCAAATAAAATTAATTGTTGATTTTCCCTTAACAGAACAACAAGCCGATGATGTCGCCAAGAAACTCAGCTTGGCTTTGGCTATCGATCCTACTACTCGAACTGCCGAACAGGACTTTTATGTTGGCAGAGCATTAAGCACAGTATTCGATTACAATCTTGAGGCATTTAAAAATTTAACGCCAGCGCAGCAGCAAGCACAAGTAAAACTTTTTCTGCCTAATGCCACTGACGCTGTTGTTGCGACTACTGTCAGTGCCTTAGACGCAGCGTTGAAGACTCCTTTTAACAATCGGACTCCCGCACAGCGTGAGACGATCTCGAATGCTCAAGGAGTGCTGAACACCACCAATCTCAGCGGATTTTCCAGCCTTACTCCCGCACAGCAAAAGGAACAGGTAGGGATTTTGGCTAACAATGCTAAACCGCTAATTGACTCACAACTCGACGCTGCTGCAAATAGTTTAATTGCGGTACTAAATACTCCTGCTGCAAATCGGACTGAATTCCAAAAAGAAACTTTAAGTTTCGCACAGCAAAATGTTGCTTACATCGCCAACACACAGGCAATTGGTTTTACTCCAGGCTCTGGTACTGCTTATGGTGCCGCGATTACTTATGATTTTGAATCGGCTGACAAAAAGCTGATGGGATATTTTGGCCCCAGAATCTTGTTTGCGACTGGCTCTAGTAAAGTTGGTAACTTTGATACCAGCACTACCGAAACTAGTATTGGTGCATTAATAGGTGCCGACTATGCAATTTCTGGCGATCTTACTGCTGGATTAAATGCTACTTACAACTTTTCTAAGAGTGGTACGTTGAGTGTATCAGGCCCTGGTGGGTTTAACGGCAGTGCCCCAATTTCCGGTAACAGTAGTTTCGATATTGGTATGAGTCTTGGTTACAGATTTTAAAATCGCAAGGCTGTAATTCGATCGATTTGTAAGTATTTTGGTGAATATCTTCAGGCTGTGATGGCACTGAGGATATTTTTTTATGCACAAATCGAAAAAAAAGTCACCATTCTTACATCGATCGAGTTATGGATGTGTATGGATTGCGATATGATCTGATTTTATCACTGGATATATACTGAGATTTACGAAAAGAGGGATAAGAGGCTGTGATTAGAGTAGCGATCAACGGGTTTGGGCGGATCGGGCGAAATTTTATGCGGTGTTGGCTAGGGAGAGCCAATAGTCATATCGAAGTTGTCGGCATCAATGATACTTCCGATCCTCGTACCAACGCACACTTGCTCCGATACGACACCATGTTGGGCAAGTTCGATGCAGAAATCAGTGCTGATGATAACACCATCACTGTCAATGGCAAGGTCATCAAATGCGTATCCGATCGCAATCCTGACAACTTACCCTGGAAAGACTGGGAGATCGATCTGGTAATTGAGTCTACAGGGGTATTTATCAGCCATGCTGGTGCTTCGAGACATATCAAGGCTGGGGCGAAAAAGGTGCTGATTACGGCACCAGGTAAAGATGAAGACGGTACATTTGTAGTCGGAGTCAATGATAAAGACTACGACCACGATAAACACTTTATCATTAGCAATGCTAGTTGTACTACCAACTGTCTCGCACCCTTTGCCAAAGTCCTCAATGATAACTTTGGAATTATCAAAGGTACGATGACCACCACTCACAGCTACACTGGCGACCAGCGGCTGTTGGATGCTTCTCACCGGGATTTGCGGCGGGCGCGGGCTGCGGCAATGAATATCGTCCCCACATCTACTGGTGCTGCTAAAGCTGTAGCTCTAGTATTACCAGAATTGAAAGGTAAACTCAATGGGATTGCGCTGCGAGTTCCTACCCCCAACGTCTCAGTGGTCGATCTAGTCGTCCATGTTGAAAAGAAAACCTTCACCGAAGAAGTCAATGCTACCCTCAAGGCAGCCGCTCACGGGCCAATGAAAGGGATTTTGGACTTCTGCGAGTTGGAACTAGTTTCGAGCGATTTCAAAGGTACTGATGCCTCTTGTACGATCGATTCTAGTCTGACGATGGTTATGGGTGATGATATGGTCAAAGTCATTGCTTGGTCTGACAATGAATGGGGCTACAGTCAGCGGGTCGTCGATCTAGCTGAAATCGTCGTTAAAAAGTTGTTCAAGTAATAATTGCTAATTGCTAATTGCTAATTGCTAATTGCTAATTGCTAATTGCTAATTGCTAATTGCTAATTGCTAATTGCTAATTGATATAGCAATCCTAAATGAAAAGCTAGGTTGATGTAGGGTGTGTTGGGCTGCTGCCGCATGAGCACCACAATCGATACCTAAGGATTTGATTTAGGATTGCTATAGTTAACAGTCAATCGTCGATCGTTCGATCGAATTGTACCGCTCGAAC
>NZ_JBGSQZ010000288.1:0-16296 GCF_041737865.1 Chamaesiphon sp. | reverse complement strand
TCCATCGCAATCGGAGCAGCGATGCGATTAGCAGCCAGAGGAGTTAGTGGTTCGCTCCATCAATTTACCCAGAAAGTAACCAACAAACGTGGGGAAGTTGTCGAATACCCAAAAGTGAACGGTACTCGTAATCTCAACAATGCCAAGCACTGGCGCTGGCAAATTAGCTGGAAGGAAAAAGTAGATGGTAAATGGCGCACCCGTTGTCGCAAGATTCCATCTACAAAGGTAGCAACAGTCAAACATCAGATCTTGAAAGGGGGAGATATCGATCGAATCTTAGAATTGCTCTAACTAGTATTCTGCAACAGTTTCAGCCAAAATTTTAGGATGTAAATTACATCCTAAAAAAATAGCTCAAAAGCAGACGGGGATAAGGTTTAAGCATATAAACACAGCAATAAACTACTATAACTGTTACTGCACAACAGTTTCAGCCAAAATTTTAGGATGTAAATTACATCCTAAAAAACGATGCCACTGCCTACTCGATCGCTTCGCGCTACTTTTGTGAAGTATAAAATGTGAGTGAGGAAATATTCAGACGGTGTTTGCAGTATACTCAAAGCGATGCTGCTGAGGTTGTTGGAGGCTGAGGGATGAACGGCGGTAATCGTTCCTGATGAGGTGCTGTTTGGCTCTTATAAGGCGCATAAAGATCTTGGTGGAGATCAAGGTTGCCTGGGGCGTATTTAAGCCCTATGCAGGGGTAGCTACAGCAATTTTGCTATTTTTATCAACACAAAAACAATCGCTACCAAACAGCATAAATCCCTCGCCCAACTAGACACACTTTTTACATCCCTACAACATCGCGCCTTTAGAGGGGAACTATAAAGTGATGCTCAGATTACGCTCCCAGAGGAGATGAACACATGAAAGCCACCGAAGCCAATCTCCTCGCCTTTATCAAAAGATCGCCCCAATTCGTAATTCCCATCTACCAGCGCACATACTCCTGGACAGATAAAGAGTGCCGCCAACTGTGGGAAGACATCCTTCGCACCGGAGCAAACGAAGACATTTCCGCCCATTTCGTCGGCTCAGTCGTCTACATCGAACGAGGACTGTATCAAGTATCCAGCCAGTCATCCCTACTCGTCATCGACGGGCAACAACGACTTACCACCATTACCCTCCTCATCACCGCCCTCGCTAATGCCCTAGAAGGTGGTGGCGAACCATTTGATGGTTTTTCACAGCGGAAACTGCGTAACTTCTACCTGCTCAATCCTGAAGAAGAAGGCGAACAGCACTTCAAACTGATTCTCTCCCAAACCGATAAAACCTCCTTAATTTCCATCCTGAATCAAACCGAATTGCCCAAAGATTACTCAATTCGGGTCACTGAAAACTTTAAACTCTTCGAGCAGTTACTCAATGAGCGCAAAGATGACTTAGTGACAGTTTGCAAGGGACTAGCCAAACTGGTAGTGGTCGATATTGCCCTAACACGCGACCGAGATAATCCCCAGCTAATTTTCGAGAGCATGAACTCCACTGGGCGAGAATTGAGCCAAGCCGATCTGATTCGGAACTACATCCTCATGGGACTCGAACCGAAACTTCAGACCAAATTGTACGAACAGTATTGGCGACCAATGGAGATAGAATTCGGGCAAGAAGCATATGTGACCAACTTCGATGGCTTCATGCGCTATTTCCTCACCGTCAAAACAGGCACCCTTCCCAACGTCGGCGAAGTTTACAACACCTTCAAACAACACGCCCAATCGCCCCAGGTAGCCGAGGCTGGCGTAGAATCTCTCGTCGCTGATATTCGGAATTATGTCCGCTACTTCTGCGCCATGACATTGGGAGCCGAACCCAATGCCGCCCTCAAAATCGCCTTTCAAGATCTGCGGGAATTGAAGGTAGATGTCGCTTATCCCTTCCTGATGGAGCTATATCGCGACTATGACCTGAAACTGCTGAGTCAGGAAGATTTTCTTACCGCAGTCAGATTAGTGGAATCCTACGTCTTCCGGCGAGTAATTTGTGCGATTCCCACTAACTCAATGAACAAAACCTTTGCCACCTTCGGCAAAGCTCTAGATAAAGATGCTTACCTAGAAAGCATCCAAGCCCACTTACTCTTACTCCCTTCCTACCGCCGTTTTCCTAGTGATGAAGAGTTTAAGCGAGCATTTGGGATCAAAGATCTCTACAAATTTCGTAGCCGCAGCTACTGGTTACGACGGTTAGAAAATCACCAGCGCAAAGAACGAGTCTCGATCGATGAATACACGATCGAACATATCCTCCCCCAAAACGAAAATCTCTCCCTTGCTTGGAAAGAAGCACTGGGAGAGGGTTGGCAACAAATTCATCAGACTTATTTGCACACACTGGGCAATCTCACTCTGACAGGGTATAACTCTGAATACAGCGACAAAGCATTTACTGCTAAACGAGATATGAAGGGCGGCTTCAAAGAAAGTCCCCTTAAACTCAATCAGGGCTTAGGTGCGATCGAACAGTGGGATGAAACCGCCATTCGCCATCGCGCCGATCTTTTATCTACAATGGCATTAGCCGTTTGGATTGCTCCAAAAGTCACACACGAAACCCTAGAGTCTTACAAATCTAAGCCTGTCAAAGCTGGCTATTCGATCGCCGATTATTCCCAGCTCACTGCTGGAACTGTGCGGGATCTATTTGAAGCCTTCCGCAAAGAAATCCTCGCCCTCGATTCATGCGTGACTGAGGAATTCCTCAAACTCTACATTGCCTACAAAGCGGAAACAAATTTTGTAGATGTCGTGCCCCAAGCTAAACGGTTGCGAATTTCTCTAAATATGCCTTTTTCCGAAATTAATGACCCTAGAGGGATCTGTAAAGATGTCTCGGCAGTGGGAAGATGGGGAAATGGAGATGTAGAAATCGGACTGGCAGATCTAGCTGAGTTACCCTATGTGATGGGATTAGTGCGTCAAGCTTTAGAACGACAGATGGGAAGTTTATAAGTGAAATTAAGTCGTAACACTAAAGTGCAATATGATAAAATCTAAGGCTGGAAGTTTTTTGAGGTACTGATGGCAGTTATTTAGGTTGACAAGTACTTCAAATCACGGAAACCATTTATACAAGTAGCTTGAATTAGTGCCACGCAAATCATCTGAACGTCGAGATTTCTTATTGCTTGAGAACAATACTCAATATTCTAACTTTAGATCTGACTTGGGAGGTGACAAATTAGTTGAGAAAATTTGCGTAGGAATTTATCATACTAATAGTCAGGAATTAATAACAACTATTTTACAGAAATTCACTAAATTTCCCAGCACATGTTTTGCATTGGAAGTAATTGATAGCTGTAAATTAAATTTATTCGATCGACCTGTTATTGTTTCAAGTACACAGTACGGATGCAAGACAAGTTTCATTCAAGGGTTAGAGAAAAGAGAATTAAATTTTTGTGTCAAGATTCGACCTTCAACTAAATTACTACTAGTTAATGGCAAAAAAGCAAAGGCTATCGATCTGATCGATCGGATAGAAGAATGGAAACTAATTAAAATTATTGAGCCTAAAACTGGAAGAAAGCTAAAATATTTAGTTGCAGATCTAGGTATTATTATTCAATCTATCAAATGTCGTGCATTTGTCGCTAAGCAAGAAGGGATATCGGGAGTTAACCGAGGAACAATAATTGGATTATCTTCTCTGTTAAATACTGATTTAACTGAATTAGTTGAGGCTCTTAGCTGGACAAATTGTATCGGTTCGATCTTGAAAAATAAAGACCGAGATTTAAGAAATTTACCTAGCTTAAAACAAAATGAATTTAGCTACTCAGGGCTAAATCTGCGGCCCAATATTACTATTGCTCGTCAACAAGAAAACGAGTTTTTAGAAAATAATTTATTAGAAAGAGAGCTAAAGTCTCCAAATTTTCGAGGAATTATTCAGTCTAAATACGATCGACTAAATATTGTTGAATTATTTGCTGGTGCTGGAGGAATGGGCTTAGGCTTTTCAATGGCAAATAATTACAATAACCTCTACAGGTTAATTCTCTCTGGAGAAGTTCATCCAATTTATGCACAGACTCTGAGACAGAATCATCAAGCAATGTCACAGAGATATTACCGTGGACAAGCGGGTTTTATGCCAGATGGGGTAGAACCTATGGATCTCAGAAGTCCCACAGCTTATGAGTCAATCAAAACCTGTGCCCAAGAAAAAGGTGGAGTTCAAATTCTCATTGGTGGGCCACCTTGTCAAGGTTTCTCTAGTTCTAATCGCAATTCAGGGGATGAATCTAACCCTCATAATCGTCTGGTTGAAGTATTTATGGATTATGTCGAACGGATTCGTCCTCCGATCGCGTTGATGGAAAATGTCCAGGGTATTGTTTGGGCTAGAAACTACGACAGTACTCATGAGAGCTTGCTTGACTATTTCACTTACCGAATGCAAAAAGCAGGTTATCTCGTTTTTAAGCGACTTTTGGATGCAGCCTGGTACGGCGTTCCTCAATTTAGGTATCGCTTTTTTGCTTTACTGATCCACCAGGATTTGGGCTATCAGGAAGAAGACTTCGATCCAGAATGGGGCGCATTCCCATTTCCTACTCATGGTGGCAAAGGTCAGTCGTATGTAACTGTCGAACAGGCTATTAAAGACTTGCCACAAGTAGAAAATGGTTATAGTCAAAGCCACATTAACTATGAGAAACTTGAATTCGTTGGCGTAGCCTCTGCTGGACGCGAGAATCAAGCAGCCATATCCAATCAATTTCTTCAATTGATGCGGCAAGGAGCCGATCCTGGAGTCATCACAGACCACATCACCTCTCGCCATGCTGATTATGTAATCGATCGATATAAAGAGATTCCACCTGGGGGCAATTGGCAGAACATCAAAGACAAGATGACCAACTATGCCGACCTAAATCGGACTCATAGCAATATCTATCGGCGATTAACCTGGTCAGACCCTTCAGTTACGATCGGGCACTACCGAAAGAGTATGCTGATCCATCCCGAACAGCACCGTGGACTCTCTCTTCGAGAAGCAGCAAGACTGCAATCTTTCCCTGATTGGTTTATGTTTTCTGGAACGACTGATGGAAGAAAAGGGGGGCTAATGCACAAACAGCAGCAAGTTGCCAATGCCGTCTGTCCACTTTTGACTAAAGCTATTGCTGAATTTATCCTCAAATTGTGACTGGATAACTAAAGCTAAGTGAAATTACTGATTTCACTATTGGAGCCAATCCGCTAACGTTGAAGCACAAGCACTTTTTGAAAACCTGGTTGCCATAGATCTCAATGCCTCTATCCGAAGCTTATATTCAGTGGAATCGAGCGATAGCTGAATACTACTTCTCAGAGGCATCCGATAATAATGATGTCTATTTGACGGTAACTCCCAGAATCCTTGGTGTCGCTATTTCAAAATATCGTAAGATGTCTATCTCTGCTGACGCAGCGGAAAGAGACTTTGTAAAGACTGTTGCAGAGGTTTATAAAACCCAGGTCAAAACTAACGGATTGCAACTTACATTCCGAACAACATACGGTCAAGATGATTCTCCCAAGTGCATTGGCTTCCTCGCGCTGTCAGTTTTAGCTGCTTATCAAATGCACTCTGATGAAGAAATTGGAGCTAATGCCTATTACAAAAGGCTGGCAAACTTGCTTGGCTGCAAGCTTGATGGGAATTATCCAGAAGGATTCGATCTATCACAATTTGAAGGGCTATGGAAATATCTTCAAAATAAGTCACCAATTGCAACTGTTAAACCAGAATCGAGTAGTAAACGCTACATTGCCTATCCACTCGCTCATGTTCCGCTACGGCAAATAGATGTTGAAAAGTTGCCAGATTTTTTTGCTACAGCGGGATATGAGCCTGAAAGTAGGGTTTCCCATGACAAAATAAATGCGGATCTCGATAGATTGGATTACGCCTTTAGTAAACCAGGAAAAGCTGCATTGAATGACAACCGCCGTAAGGTTGCCATCACGGAAATTGTTCGGGAGTTAGAATGCTGGGATGGATCTGTTAAAGAAGCAATCGACAGACGCAGTACGAAGGTTGAGATGCTACTGGAGTTTAGAAATCGTCAGCCTCAGCTTTATTATCTGCCAAGGCAACCCTTGGAATTTCCAGAAATATTTGATGATGGGGTAAATCGCTTTGAATCAAGTGAAGAAGGTTGGTATTCCCTTTTGCGAGTTACTCCCGATCGTGGAGAGGCATTGCTAAACGGCTTTGCTTGGGAATCAACTGTCGATCGAACACAATTTGTCTTGAAGCGTTCGGGAACTGGGGTGATAGGATTCGTCCCTAGCAATAATCATAGCTACTCAGGGTACTTGTCCCGTCCCAGACTAATTCGCGGGGCACCTTGTTCGGTGTTGGTACATGAGAGCTTACACGAACAAACCAATGATTATCTCAACACAATAACTAGTTCTCGATGTGAAGCTAGAAGTCATCGAGAACTACCAGAAGGTTGGTGTTTATTCTCCGATTTGAGGATCGAACGTTATCCAGAATTTCCACTACCACCTGAACTATCTACTCTTGATATTGAGTCTTATGTTGACATTATCACCGTCGGTGGATTGAAGCTGGGGCGTAGAAATGCTTGGTTACTGGGTGCTCATCCTCGTTTGATTGTGACAGGACTGGAGACAGGACAACAGCCCACGATCGATGGACAAGCTGTTGCGATTACAGGTGATGGCTTACTGGTTGATGAAGATAATGCTCTCTCCAGACCAGGTATCCATACGATCGAGATTGGCTCTTTCTCTAAACAAATTGAGATGATTGAGCCTGAAGTAAGCAATGTTTCAACAGGCTGGGTTTTCGATCATCCTAATACTTCTCATCAGATAGCTCTACCTCAAGGTGCTTGGCAGTTGATTGGTGCAACACCTGGGGAATTGTTTGAGGCTAGGTCTGATGTTTGGAACGGATTTATCGCCGACTGTCCGTTTCAGCCGATCTGGGCAGTCAGCATTACCAAACATTTACAGATGCTGGAGAATAATTTATCCCCCATCGAATTGGATGAGATAGTACCAGGTTTTAAAACTCTAAGAATAAAAGAATTTAGCCCTAGAAAGTGTAACCTAGATTATCCAGCTCTCAAAGTTATTGCTGGGCGTTTAGGGTGCGATATTAACGATCTAGCTCAATTAGACAACAAAGATTTTTTGCATTTTATCGGGAAAGATATTCCAGTGAAAGTGCTTTCTCTAGTTCCTAAGCCGCCAGCTTTCCAGAGAACCAAGTCGATTTCACGAGCACAGAAGAGTGTTGAGAAGTGGGTCTCTTTTATCCACAACGCTGGAGTGTGTGAAGTAGAAGTTACGTCTATTTATTCAGGATTGAGTCTAGACGAACTCGAAATGAACTGGCGAAATTATACCTGTGGAGCATCGATCGTTAAAAAAATTATCTGGGGAAAGAAACGCTAATGAATTTTGATGTTCTACTTTACTGGATGACTCATCTAGGCGAAGGCTCTTGGGTAAGTTTCCGCAAGGCTGTTCGGGAGTTGGCTCCAGAGCAAGCTGAATCAAGCGATCTCTGTCATAATCTTTGGTTCCACCTTTCCGAACTTGGACATGTTGATTTTTTCGTAGATAAATCTCAGAGATGGAGAGTTCGATCGCCGATCTTGGGCGGACTTGTCGATCGACCTGAGATTGCTTTACTGTGTGGAGGTAGAACCCCAAAACTGTTAGCAGCGATCGAGAAAGCAAGCACAGAGAATCATTGTCAGTTTTTAGTAATTCCTAGTAATGATTCTCCATCTCAAATTCAAGTTGAAGGCTCTGAAAAAGCATTACGAGCCGTTGCTAATTCAAGTGGGGTGCAGTTTGTTCCAAGCCTAGCTACAACCTTAGTCGGCTCTCTACTTTCAATCGATCGACAACTAGATAAAGCCACTGAAGAACAAGCTCCTCACAATTGGGCTGTACGCTCGTTTGATTTACAGCAACAAAGGTGGGTTGACAATATCCTGCCACAAACTGCTCGCGAATATTCTTCAACTTACGGGCAACGTCGCTATTTTGTTGCCACTTCAGAAGATCGACTCCTTGCTTTGTCAAAGCGTGAGTCTATATATGCAGCCGCTATGCTACGATATATCCTTCTAGCTAGATATAATTCTGATATCCATACTCTATCGGTACCCAGTGCTGCACGTCTACCTGAGAATTTCTCTCGGATTGCTTGTCTGTCATCAGGGAAGCCGAGCCGATATGAGAATGGAAATCTTGTGTATGAAAGTCTGTGTCCGAATATTGCTGCTTTACTTCTGGTTGGTACCGGACAACCTTTCCCCAGCCTGAAGTGAAGTAAATAGTTACTTGAAAATGATTGGGGAAGCTGATAGGATGAACGATCCATTTAAGGTGTTTGATGAAATCCGGCGAACTTACATCCGCTACCTTAATAGTCCATTCCGACTTCGTTACGAACAACTGATGAAAGAGCGTGAAGCTCTTTTAGATCGAGATAACCAGCTTTATCGATATCCAATCTTTGAGCCGTTTGCGCCATATCAATCGTCAGGGTATACGGTTGCTCAAGCTTGCGAACAGCTTGGGATACATGAGGATGCTGCTAACTTCATGACATCTGGTGATGGTCTATTTCCAAAGGATCGGGAGATTTACGCTCACCAATACGCAGCTCTGAATCTTTCTCGCCAAGGCAAAGCTGTTGTCATCACTTCAGGGACAGGTTCTGGGAAGACAGAGTGCTACCTATTGCCCGTTTTCGCCTACCTTGCTGAAGAGTCAAGGACATGGGCAAATCCTCAGCCATTACCTGCCAAATGGGACTGGTGGAACCATTCTAGGCAATCAAGGATTTCTCAACGAGCGCATGAGCCAAATACTAGATCGAAGGCAGTTCGTGCCCTATTTCTCTACCCTTTGAATGCCCTAATTGAGGATCAACTGACCCGAATCCGTCGTGCTTGTGATAATCCAGCAGCTACCCAATGGAGACAGCAGAATCGAAATGATAATCGGTTTTGGTTTGGGCGATATGTGGGTGCTACGCCTGTTTCTGGGCCACCCAGTATCATTAAAGATGGAAAAAATACATCAAATAGTGACAAACTAAAACCACGTTTAAAGGCAGTTTCTAATGATTGGGCTAATGCTCAAGCTTCTGCCGTATCAGATCCAGATATTCTCTACTATTTTCAAAATCCTAACGGATCTGAAATGTGGTCGCGCTGGGACATGCAAGATGCTCCCCCAGACATTTTAATTACCAACTACAGCATGTTAAATATCATGCTGATGCGTAGTCTAGAGCGTGATATTTTCAAGAGTACGAAGAAATGGTTGGAAGAAGATCCCACTCATATTTTCCATTTGGTTGTAGATGAACTTCATACTTATCGGGGTACTCCTGGAACAGAAGTAGGTTATTTGTTACGAGCATTCTTAAATCGAATCGGCTTGAATCCCGATCATCCACAACTCCGAATAATTGCCACTAGTGCATCCATTGAAGACGATGATGAAAGTCGCCAATATCTGGAGGATTTTTTCGGTAAGGATCAAAATCAATTTGAAATTATTTCTGGTCAACGTCGCACCTACGATCTTCCGGTAACAACCGGATATCCTCTTCAGGTACATCAACAAGCCTTTGTAGATTTAGATCGAGCACTAGATAGAGGAGAACAGGATTTGACTTTAGAGATTGCAGAGGACTTTGCTAAAGCTCTTGAAGTCACACCTACAACCCAAATCCCTTCTCAAATTATCAATGAATGTTTGTCTGCCGATCGTGTTCGGGCATTTGGTATCCTCATGCAATCTACAAAAATAATCCAATCCAAAGACAATCAGCCTTTTACCGTTCAAAAAATGGAAGGGGTTTTAAGTCTGGCAGAGGTTGTATTTGGAAATTCCAAGGCTGAAAATGCTGCCAGAGGATTGGTTCGTTCTCTAGTAGCTGCTCGAAATGCTCAGGATGAAGCCCCCTTACCTCTGAGAGCACATTACTTTTTCCACAATGCTGGACGGATCTGGGCGTGTGTGAACCCTAAATGTTCTGGACATACGGAGACAACTGACTCATCAGATCCTGTACCTGTTGGCAAGCTTTTTACAGAGCCGCGTCCCAGGTGTGATAAGTGCGGAGCTAGAGTTCTCGAATTACTTTACTGTCAACCTTGCGGTGAAGTCTTTTTGGGCGGCTACAAACGAGAGGATTCAGAAAACCCCAATACGTGGTATTTATCACCTGACTATCCGCAGCTAGAAAAAGTACCCGATCGCGCATCCTCATTGGCGAGAAATTTCGGCGAGTTCATGGTTTTTTGGCCTGCTAATGGTAGACAGATTATCAAGCAGACTCACAGTAAACCTACCAGATGGCAGTGGATAGAAGATAAGACTCCAAACTATCAGTGGCGACCTGCATCACTTGAGCATATAAATGGAAGACTAACTTTTAATCCTGGTATGACAGGATCTACAGGAGGGTATGTTTTTATTGCACCAGTTGGCGAGGCTAATGCCTTTCCTTCTAAATGTCCACACTGCGAAGCAGACTATGCAAGGAAGAAGATAAATTCATCTATTCGCGATTTAGGATCGGGTTTCCAGCGAATTATGCAGGTTTTATCTGATGCAATGATGCGGCAGATGTCCGATGACAAAAGGAAATTAGTTTTATTTTCGGATAGTCGAGCCGATGCTGCAAAACTTTCCACAGGTATTAAACGAGATCACTATTTAGATGTTGTTCGTCAGCTTGCATATGGGCAAGTTGTGCTTGAGGCATCATCAGCAAAGACAAAATTTGAGAAAAGTTTAGATCTATATCATTTAGCATTAGAGTTTTACCAGTTGCAGTTGGATTTAATGAAGGGAATCCTTTCTAATATGCAACGATGGCAGGAGGTACAATCCTTACTGCCACCTGAGATAGTGGGGATTGTCAGTACTTTTGCTGCTCAGGGAGGGAATGGAACGACCCCTGATATTCTTGCCCCTCCAGTCGAATCTGGTGCTTTTGTTCGTTTGACATTTAAGGCTCTGATGGATGCTGTTAGATCGGGATTATTAGAACAGGGGATGAATCCTGGTGGGACAGGAATATCTGTCAAAGAATATAAACCTAAAGAAGGTCGAATACGTGTTTGGAATGAATTAATTGATTGGAGTCAATTACCTTGGATTTACAAAGATGAACTTGAACCTATTGACAAAGATTTGAGAGATACTATTGAAAAAGAACTCAAAGAATCTATTGTTGAATTAGTTTTATTTGCAGGCGGTGCTCGTGATTTTGAGTCCTTGAAATTGGGCTTCCTGTGGGGGAAGTTCCCAGCCCCTGTTAGTATTACCGAACAAGTTGCTACATCTGTACTGCGATTACTTTTGCAACGGCGACGTTGGGATGAATCTGAAAAGCAAGGACAGGTTAATACTCCTGGCTATATCAATCGATATCTGGATGCTATTACTGCTCTTAATGGGTTAGACAAACAGACTCTTGAATCAGACGTGAAATCTATTTTGGGAAGTGTTGTAGAGCAATGGATAGTGAAACCTCAATCGATGGATTTTCTCAGCCCACAACCCAATAATGATGGGACTGATATCTATAAATGTGGGCGTTGTGGACGAGTTCACCTCCACCCTTCAGGCGGAGTTTGCACCAATTGTTTCAATAATTTACCTACTCAACCAGTCACCCAACGACCAAATCCTGATGAATATGATTACTACGAATTTTTAGCTCGAACTAACCAAAAACCTTTCCGTCTCAACTGCGAGGAACTGACGGGACAAACTGATGCAGACGATCGACGCAAGCGGCAACGCTATTTCCAAGAAGTTTTCATGCAAAACGAACAAGCTCAAGTTTGCGGAGTCGATTTGCTTAGTGTCACAACCACAATGGAAGCTGGGGTCGATCTTGGCTCCCTACAAGCGATCGGGATGGCAAATATGCCACCTGTAAGGTTTAACTACCAACAACGAGTCGGTCGAGCTGGTCGCCGCCGTGGATTTGGAATGTCTGTTGCACTTACTCTCTGTCGGGGTCGAAGCCATGATGAATACTACTTTGAGCGACCTAATTTAATTACAGCGGAGCCACCACCAAAGCCTTATGTAGATGTCTCCCGCGAGGAAATTGCCCGACGAGTTGTGGCAAAAGAAACCTTACATAGAGCTTTCCTAAATATTCCGCTTCCTTACTCAGGTGAGAGTGTGCATGGAGAATTTGGAGCAATCGGAGACTGGTCACAACATCGTTCTGTCGTAAATAATTGGATTCAGACAAATCCCACTCAAGTAGAACAAATTTGTCAAACAATTAACAACCGCACATCGATTTCTACTCAAAATCTGATTGACTATATCCAAAATGAATTGGTGCAAGGTATCGATGGAATCGTCGAGCAATTTTCTACCACACCACGATCGCCTCTGAGTGAGAAGTTAGCAGCTAACGGAATTCTGCCTATGTTTGGATTTCCGACAGGTACTCGATATCTTTATCATGAGGAGCCAAAATTCGATTCCTCTCGTGGATGGCCACCGACAGGGGTAGTAGATCGAGAATTAGAAGTTGCCATTAGTCAGTTTTCACCAGGTGCTCAGACGGTAAAAGACGATCGACTTTTGACTGCTGTTGGAATATTTAACCCTTATCCACAGGGGAATAGAATTGTTTACGAACCAGATCCTTTAGGCAATCCCGAACAAGTTGGAATTTGTCGTCAGTGTCAAGCTCTGGAACCGAAGCCTAAAGATGGGGGGTGTCCATATTGTGGTGCAGCTCTTGGAAATGATGGTTATAGGATTACTAACATTAATCAACCTCCTGCCTTCACTACTTGGTGGGAAATTAAGGCTGAGTATAAAGGAGCTTTTGAGTTTACTCCTCGTGCATTACGGGCAAGATTGGGAACTACCCCAACCGATCTTCAACAGCATCAAAACTTTGAAATTCGCTGTATTTCGCAGGCTAAAGTTTATCGAATCAATGACAAAGATGGTCAAGATTTTGAGTTTAAGAAGATTCTAAATGAGCATCGTTGGATCGATGAAGAAGGCTTTGAACAAGCACTCTCAAGTTTAGATATATCGCCTCAAGATCGTACTCGTTTTCCACGTCCAAAATTCGATACCCAAGTTGACCCTCTTATTAGAGCGTTAGCAGATATTTCCACAACAGATGTTTTAGTTGCAGGCATCCAAGACGTACCTGTGGGGCTAAATCTCAACCCCAGTTACCCTATGGGTAGAGCAGCTTGGTACTCGTTTGGTTTTATGGTTAGACGGGCAGCAGCCGTGAAGCTCGACATCCAAGATTCAGAGTTGGATGTTGGAATCCAACCATTCGCTGACTTTAATAGTCCGTTTGAAGCTCCATCTGCTCGGATTTTCATCTCAGATAATCTGGAAAATGGCGCGGGATATAGTTCCTGGCTGGCAGACAAAAATAAATTTGAGAAGTTGCTACGTTTCATCCTAGATCCAAAAAAACGGTTTTTCCCACCATTAGTTAGCCCTACTCATAGACAAGAGTGTGCCACTTCCTGTCATCGCTGCTTGCGGGAATTTGGCAATATGGCTTTTCATCCGTTACTAGATTGGCGACTAGCACTCGATATGGTGCGATTGGCACTAGATCCAAATGCACAAATCGATCTGAACTATGATTACTGGGCTGATTTAGTCGAGCCGACGGCTGAAGCCTATTTTAAGGCACTAGAACTAACATATGACCCCAATGATACTCTAGGCGGATTACCGTTCGGATTGGATGACTGGAACAAGGAAGCCATAATCCTGACTCACCCGCTTTGGGATAAGTACGAGGCTAACTTCCACCCAGAGATGGCAGCAGCTTATGCAGCAGCAGAACAACGAGGTTTGAAACCTAAGTTCAGACCGATTTTTGATGCCATCCGATTCCCCTATGAGTAAGAGGATTTTATGAAAATTCCCCAAATACCAACCGTTCAAACAATTTCTCATTTTACTCCTAGCCTTTATGAAGCGGCACTACGTTGTAAGGCACTAGCAATTTGGTCAGCTTTTGGCGAGCGAAATACCCTCCCACAAAGTTCAAATGCAATTCTGGGGTCTTGCTTCCATAAAGTTCTAGAACTGGCAAACAAAGGACAGTTTCCCCAGGACAAAAAAGCCTGTTATGATACCGCTCGGCAGGTATTTGAAGAACAGGTGCAATTGCAGTACCAGAATGCCCATCCCCTGCTCAAGTCAAAATTCAGATCGATCGATCGACTTCCCTACTACTATCTTTTCCGAGAAAGAGCGGCACTTCATGCTACCGATATTGCCCTACAAAAACAGCCATCTACATCCCCAGGAATCTCAAAACCATCTGGAGGGGCTGAAGTCTCTCTAGTATCCCGTGATGGATTAATTCAAGGCAGACCAGACTATATTAATGTTGCCGAATCCGAAGTTATAGATTATAAATCTGGGACTAAAGCTGAAGTTGTTGGGACAGAGCTATCTGGTTCTGAAATTCGGCAATTACGTTTATATGCTCATCTGTGTTTAGAGAATGACATCCAAATTTCTAAAGGAAGTATTGTTAGAGGAAATAATCAACATGCAACTTTGACGATCTCACATGAAGATGCTCGTACAGAAGGTGCTGCTGCACGAGTATTGCTTGCAGAATTAAACGCTGCGGCAGCTCATCAAACATTTACAGAGATGGCTGAACCATCGCCAGAAAACTGTAAAGGTTGTTCGTGTATTCCGCTATGTGAAGCTTTTTGGGAACAGGCAACACCAGAGTGGGCAAATGAGTGTGGATTGCATCTGGAGGCAGAAGCGGTCGAGCCTCCTAGCCCCTCAATAAATTCTGCTTCTAGAGTCATTACTCTTCAAACCAATGCTATCCGAGGTACTTTTTCTCCTGCTCAAGTAACTATCCAACAGATTCCTGAAAATTGGTTGATGCTAGATGGAGAAAATCTCCCAGAAGTAGGTGATGTCATCAGGCTTATTAATGCTAAAGTTACGAACTCTGGTAGTTCATCAGTTGTTGGAGTCGATAAATTTTCAACATCAATTTGGATGGTTTAGGGATTAGCAGAGTAGGTTCTAATACTTCTGATTTATACCCAAAAACTAGCCAATAGCAACCAACTCAATACAAATGTACATACAAAACTAGAATTAAAATTAGAATTAATTGTGCTTTTGTACTCTCTAAAAGTCTATGTAGAAAAAATATTTTTCTGGCTAACTATCAATCAGAAATTTGACAACCTCTGAGAGTAATTTTACAAAAGCCAGTAAATCTCACATAGGATTATGGGTAGAAATTACTTGATCGGATACAAAGATTTAAAGCGATTTATCGATCGACACTACTACATTTAAACACTCATCCCGTGAGATAATTTACCGACTTTCTTCGACTGGCTAGATTCTTGCTGAGGTAAATAGGTATTCCGATAGTTAGCTTTTGCCATCGCTTCAGCCTCAGCAATCGTCCACTGTGGCTCTAAATTAGGAGTTTTCGTCCCGTCATCAAACTGCTTGACGAACCCCATATCCCCAGTTAATTGAGCGACAGTTTTGGCGATCAGGAAACAGCAAGCTACTGGTTGAAGAACTACCTGTTGTTCCGAAAACCGAATTGTCACCCAGTTCGCTGCTGAGAAAAACTTATCCCGTTGCTCATCCTTCCCCTGGTCGATGCAGTGATGGGGTTCCCCTGTCTTGTAGACGTAGGGTTCATCAATCTCTAGACAGAAGCTCAAACCCGATGGTAAAACCAGACAAAAATCGGCACTATAAACCAGATCGCTATTGGGAATACTAAAGGTGTAGCTAGGCTTGAGCGTAGTTCCAAAGTATTTCTGGAGATACTTGGCAAAATCTGCCTCTGAAGCTCCAACTTGAGCCGTAGAGACACCTATAGGTGGCTTGACTCGATCGATTAAAATCGGTTGCCAATCGGCTACTTGCCACTCTTTAACTTCGATCGTTTGAAACTGAGGTGCAGCAGGTGCGGTCTTTCGCTGTCTGGCGGCAATGGCAGCTTCTTCGCTATCCATCTGTTTTCCCAGGAAGACCAAGGCGAGTGCCATTACCATCACACTTGCTACCGCAATCCCATTGTGAGTATAAACATTGAGAAACCGCAGCACGATCGCCATCACAGCCGCTAGAAATGTTAGGGCTAGATATTTAACCTGGAGAGAATAGCCATGCGCTGGAGCCGAAGATCGAGTAGGAACAGATCGATTCTCAATCGGTACGAATTTCTTCACGATTATCTGTCTGGGCAAAT
>NZ_JBGSQZ010000248.1:0-3039 GCF_041737865.1 Chamaesiphon sp. | reverse complement strand
TTTATGTTGATGCTCTAAAAATTAGAGCATTTTTTTACTCTTATTATCTCACCCCCTCGTTTCAATACAATTGTACGCTCTTGCTTCAGATTTCACCCACCTGACATTCCTCTCGATCATTACTAGGCTTGCATTCGATCGCTGCTTGTCACCCCTTCAGCGAATTGAGTCATTTGCGAGGGTACAACGGTGGGAGAAGATTGACTCTCAACAATGGGCAGATCGTCCCTTGTTTTTTGCTCGACAAGTAGATTATAGCGATGATTAAAGTAATTGAGGATTAGTATTAATTGAGGAAATTTGGAGGTTGGCAATATGAAGAAAACGATTCTCCTATCGGAGACGCTACGCGAATGCTCCAAGTTAAATTACGCGGATGAATTCTATCGACAACCTTGTTGGTTGGATCTATGGCGTGAAACTTGCGATCCCTGCTATCTCACCTTCTGGAGCCGGATTGATGAAACTAACGCGGCGATCTTAATTTCTTACTGGGAAGCAGCAGGATTCCTCACTCGTGCCAGAAATCGCACTCGATATCGAGTGCATTCGACGTACTATTCACAGCTTAAATTTTATACTCTCAAGCCTAGACCTCGAATACCAGGTACAAAAAAGGTAAAACCTATTCAAAACACGCTCTACTTTCGGACGGTTTGTCAGCGAATCTGGATGAGTATGCGAATTTTGCAATGCTTTAGTATCGGCCAACTGCAAGCATGTTCAAATGTGTGTAATGATATCGTGAGGACTTTTGTGAGTCAGCTTTATCAGCTTAACTATGTCCGACTGCAAGTTTGTTATGGTTCTAATTTTGAGGGCAATGAGGATATCTACCAACTCATTCGGAATACTGGAGCTAAAGCACCTTTTTTATGTGGAGAGGGCAGCCTCTACGATCTAAGTACCTATTGTATTTATTTTACTGATTGAGGGAGAAAATTTATTCCTGATTTCCTGGTTTTTGCGACCGAGCCGAGCTTCGAGTATCTTGAATCGTGATTTGTGCTGGCACCATCAGGCAAGATAGACTTAGATAGGGTTAGAGATAGGGTTAAAAAAACAAAGATAGAGTTAAAGATAAAGTTAAACTGTGTTTATGGTCGTAGATCGAACAAATACCCTTGCAATAGATTATCCAGTAACGCTTTCAAATGAAAAGTAAAGACTTTGGTGGATTTTATTTGAGGATGGTAGAATCATTCACTCTGCCAGCACTAAAGAGGAGCTAGAACTAAAGATTCAGTCAGCAAAGGATTCAGATTACTATAGACCTGCTGACTTTGTTGCTTTTGTGCCCAGACGTACCGAGGATCTACAAGAACAGGATATGGCAGAACCTAAAAATAAAGCGGTTATTGCCGTTGCTGAGATTTTTCGAGCTGCTACCGATCGCGAAAAGTTAGAAATATTCAAAGAAATTTGCGATTTAAGAATTCAATCGATTGGGATTGAGCGTCCTGAAGAGTAATTTAAGATAACTGATTGAATTTCCCCAAAACAACGCTTGCAAACGGTAATCCCCTCAAACCCGTATGGATCGACTTAGTACTGAATACCAGGAACTCCTCATCAGTCTCAAACAGCGGATTCGCACCAGCCAAATTCGGGCGGCTCTGGCTGTCAATCGGGAGCTGATTCTGCTCTACTGGCAGATTGGACGAGAAATTCTGTTGAGACAGTCTCAACAAGGTTGGGGTGCAAAAGTCATCGACAGGCTTTCTCAGGATTTGCGAGAGGAGTTCCCCGAACTCAAAGGATTATCTCGCACCAACTTGATGTACATGAGGGCTTTCGCTGAAGCTTATTCGGAGGAGCAAATAGTCCAACAGGTTGTTGGACAAATTCCTTGGGGTCATAATCTGATGATTCTAGACAAGGTGAAGGACTTAGCCGCTCGGCGATGGTATGCCCAACAGGTGACGACTAATGGTTGGTCGCGGAATATACTGGCAATCCAGATTGAGAGCCAGTTATATCAACGCCAGGGTCAGGCTGTGACTAACTTTGAAGCAACTTTACCACCAGATCGTTCGGATCTGGTGAGGGCAACTCTGAAAGACCCATACGTGTTCGACTTCCTCAGCTTGGGCACAGCAGCTCAGGAACGAGAGCTTGAGAGTGCTTTGGTTCAACATATCGAGAGGTTTTTACTGGAACTGGGGGCAGGTTTTGCATTCGTAGGCAAACAGTTTCCCCTGGAGATAGGCGGTCAAGATTTTCGACTGGATTTGCTGTTCTACCATCTCAAACTGCGCTGCTATGTGGTGATTGAATTAAAGGTGGATGAATTCAAACCAGAGTACGCGGGAAAGCTGAATTTCTACCTGTCAGCGGTGGATGATTTGTTGCGCCATCCTTATGATGAGCCGACGATTGGGATATTGTTGTGTCGGTCTAAAAATGGGGTGGTGGCGGAATATGCGCTGCGGGATATCAACAAACCGATGGGCGTAGCTGAGTGGACGGAGGCGTTGACTAAATCCTTACCCGATCCTTTACAGTCAGAATTACCTTCAACCACAGAGCTAGAGGCCGAACTAGGTGCGATTGAGTGGGAGGAAGATGTGGGTGGCTAAATCTAGAGAAACCCCTGCTAAATGCCTCCGTTGCGCCTCCCTATCCCCAGCCGAAGCTAGGGCTAAACATCCTAACTGCTGGGATGATAAACTTTGCACTGCTCGACGTTTTTACATTAATAATCGCGATCGGATCAATCAGAAACGGGCGCGAAAACGGATTGAAACCAAGCATCAAATTCCCGTGCCCCAGGTAAATTATGGAGTCTTACAGGTGTGGCGGGAGTTACGGGAAGATTCGCCGATTCATGCGATCGGGATTGAGGTCTTGGATGGGCATAATAAGTTAGCAGTGGTGCAAGCAGTCCATTGTGCTGGATGGCTGAAGGGGTGACAAGCATCCCTTAAATCATTATGTGATAGGGATTATAGAGGCTGAGGTTGCGAAGGTAAAAGTCAATTTTATGGCAATTAAGTCGGACATATCGATAAATTAAGCCCGGAATAAAATCCCAATCGA